>JACRGV010000144.1 GCA_016212215.1 Nitrospirota bacterium | reverse complement strand
GAAAATCAACCCCATCCCCACCCTACCCCTCCCCTTGAAGGGGAGGGAATCAACATAGCTCCCTCTCCCTCAGGGAGAGGGTTAGGGTGAGGGTGGGGTTTTCATTGCCCTTTATGAGCCCTCGGCTCATGACAGTTCATCCGAAAATCCCTTCCGGCGGGGTAAGAAAACCCCGCCTATCCATTTCTATGAGGATAGGCGGGACATTCTTGTCCCGCTGATTTTCATGGCACGGGTTTGTAAGAAGCTATCTCATAGATGTTTCTTCCTGGCCAAGATATGCCTCTATGACAGCCTTATCTTTTTGTATGACAGAAGGGAGACCCTCTGCAATCTTTACCCCGTAATCAAGAACAGCAACACGATCGGATATACCCATGACAAACTTCATATCATGTTCAATAAGCAATACCGTTATCCCCATATTGCGCACCTGCCTGATTAAATCCATAAGCTGTCCGGTTTCTATTGGATTCAATCCTGCGGCAGGTTCATCCAACAAGAGCATCTGAGGTGAGCTTCCCAAAGCCCTTGCAATCTCAAGGCGTCTGCGGTCTCCATACGAAAGATTTCTTGCCCAGTTGTCTTTCTGTTCACTAATACCTACAAATTCGAGAAGCTCCATTGCCCGTGAAGAAAGACGGCGCTCTTCTTCTATTACACCCTTAGTTCTAATAATTGCACCGAGCACACCTGTCTTTGTCCTGCAGAAGCCGCCGACCATAACATTTTCGATGGCAGACATTTCAGCAAATAATCGAAGGTTCTGGAATGTTCTGGAGATACCTGCTTTAGTAATCTCGTGAGGTTTAAATCTGCTGATTCTTTTACCTTTGAATATTATCTCACCGTCATCAGGTGTAACAACTCCGGTAATACAATTAAAGAATGTGGTCTTACCTGCACCGTTCGGCCCGATCAGACTTATGATCTCACCCTTGTAAATGTTCAGTGTAACTTTATCAACAGCCTTCAGACCGCCGAATGATTTTGATATTGACTTTATTTCAAGAAGAAGTTCCATGGTTATCCGAATATCAACCCCATCCCCACCCTAACCCTCCCCTTGAAGGGGAGGGAATACTTAGGGCAACCTAACCTCCCTTTGAAGGGGAGGGAATAAACATAGCACCCTCTCCCTCAGGGAGAGGGTCCGGGTGAGGGTGGGATTTTCGTTGTCTTTTTTTTACTTCTTGCTTCTTAGTTCTTGCTTCTGCTCCTGGGTTTTATTTACAATGCCTTAAATGCCCTGTATGCCGCACTAATTGTTTTTTCAACATAAGACTCATTATGTGCTGTTGAGAGGAAGGCTGACTCGAACTGGGATGGGGCAAGGTATACGCCTTCTTCCAGCATTGATATGAAAAATTTTGCAAACCTTGTTGTATCTGATTTCTTTGCCGAGGCATAATCTGTAACAGGTGATTCCGTGAAAAAGGTACAGATCATACTTCCAACCCTTGTATTATAAACTGGTACACCTGCGGCATGAGCAGCGCCTTTAATTCCATCAGAGAGCAGTCCTGATAGCGAATCGAGACGTTCGTAAGTTCCGGGCTGAGATAATACCTTCAAAGTCTCTATACCGGCAGTCATTGCCACTGGATTCCCGGACAATGTCCCTGCCTGATAAACAGGCCCTAATGGGGCAATCTTTTCCATGATATCCCGCCTTCCGCCATAAGCACCAACAGGAAGGCCGCCTCCGATTACTTTGCCGAGACAGGTCAGGTCCGGGGTAATCCCATATAACTCCTGTGCCCCTCCATAAGCAACCCTGAAACCGCTCATCACCTCATCAAAAATCAGCAGGCTCCCATACTCAGTTGTAATCTTCCTTAGACCATTAAGGAATCCTTCAGCAGGAGGTACTACACCCATATTTCCGGGAACAGGCTCTGCAATTAAACATGCTACATTATTACCGTCAGCCTCCATTACCTTTCTCACTGCTTCAAGGTCATTAAAAGGAACAGTAATAGTATTTTTCGCAAGGTTAGCCGGCACGCCGGGACTATCAGGAATACCGAGTGTCGTAACACCTGAACCTGCCTTTACGAGCAGGCTGTCCGCATGTCCGTGATAACACCCCTCAAACTTTATAATCTTATCTCTTCCTGTATAACCCCTCGCAAGCCTGATTGCACTCATCGCGGCCTCAGTACCGGAGCTTACCATTCTCATAAGTTCCATAGAAGGAAAGGCGCTGTTGACCATTCCGGCGAGTTCCACTTCAAGTGCTGTCGGCGTACCAAAGCTCGTTCCCTTTGAAACAGCCTCTATAAGTGCTTTTGTAACCTGTGGATGTGCATGTCCGGCAATCATCGGCCCCCATGAAAGTACATAGTCAATATACTCATTCCCATCTACATCATATAAGAGGCATCCGTTCCCTCTTTCCATGAATACAGGCTCACCACCGACAGATTTAAATGCCCTTACAGGGCTGTTCACCCCGCCAGGTATCAGTTTCTGTGCCTCTGCAAACAACACCCGAGATTTATCCCTTTTCATTTAAAGACCTCCATATTTATCCGGAAATACCCCATCCCCACCCTAACCCTCCCCTTGAAGGGGAGGGAATTCTTAGACTCCCCCTAACCCCCCCTCCCGCCAAGGGAGGGGGTATAAAGCTATGTACCCTCTCCCCCGGCGGGAGAGGGTCCGGGTGAGGGGGCTCAACGCTATCTTGTTTCTTGCTTCTAACTTCTGCTCCCTGCTCCTTCTTAATATTCCTCTTGTAGTTCACTTACAAAAGATGTTAGAATTTAACAATAACGCTTATCCATTGTCAAACGGCTTATTATGAATATTGAAAAGATATTTGATTCAATTGACCTTATAGGAAGGAAGATAGCAGATGTCTATCAGTGTTTCTTAGAAAATTTCTATGATAATCCTGAATACAGGGAATTCTGGGAGGATTTAATTCAAAGCGAGGCCGCTCACCTTGAATTGCTGAACAGATTCAGAAGTATTGTCTCCTCCTCATCACATCCGGCCTGTGAGGTTTTGGGTAAAGAAGTAGAATATCCGGCACTCATCTCTTTAATCGCAAAATATGAAGAAGAAATAACAGACGGGGTAGATATAAACCTTGCATTGAAAATTGCTTTTCACCTTGAGGTACTTGAGATACAAGGGATATTTAATGAATTAATCAAAATGCCGCATGAACCTTACTTTGAGATACTTTCCCAGATACATCTTGAAATTCGCAAGAACATGGGAAGACTTATCGAAGGTATTGAACATTTCTCCACTGACCCTGATTTTCTGAAAAAGGTTACGGAATTAAAGGGCGGGATTATTGAGAGGAGATCAGGAAGCGACCGAAGGGAAGGAGAAGATAAATATAAAGGTCATGAGCGAAGAGGCAATGACAGAAGGCAGGGTAAGATTGTAAAGATTGTGTGCAAGATTTAACCATAAAAAATTAAATTGATTTTTAATTTCTGGATTAACTTAGCTTTTATTCCATCCGATAAAGTCTCCAAAATAATTCCAAATTAAACTTTAAACAATTAGAGAATCTTATGGCATTAAAAAAGATACCTATTCATAAACTCAAACCTGGTATGTTTGTTGGAGAACTTGACCGCTCATGGTTAAACACACCATTTTTATTCCACAGCGTACAAATTAAGACCCAGAAGCAGATTGATAAACTTTTGCATGGCGGTATACAGGATGTAATAATTGATACGGATAAAGGCATTGACCTTGAAGAACATGCTGTTCTGAGTCAGTCTGAAAAAGATCACCTGACGAATAAACAAGATGCAAAAAAATCAGATTCCGTTCAATCAATATTTGTTGACCCTGTATTACTCAAAGATGAACTGCCGAGGGCAAAAGAGATCAAACAGAATGTCTCCACAGCGGTTAAAAGTGTATTTAATGATGCACGGATGGGAAAGGCGATGGGGTTAAGTGATGTTAAGGACCAAGTCAATAATATTGTTGACAGCGTTTTCAGAAACAGAGACGCCCTGTTATGTCTTGCAAGTCTAAAAGATTATGATAACTATACATTTGTCCATTCAGTAAATGTCAGCATCCTTGCTGTTTCTTTTGGCCGTCAGCTTAATCTCTCTAAGAGTCAGTTGATGAACATAGGGTTGGGAGGGTTACTGCATGATATAGGAAAGACACAGATACCGGAAAGTATCCTGAATAAGCCGGGGAAATATACTGTTGAAGAATACAATATAATGAAACGCCATGTGTCCCTCGGCGTCGAACTTTTAAACAAACACGACAATATCCCGCATGATGCCATGTTATTTACTGCACAGCACCATGAGAGATATAACGGAACCGGTTATCCGCAAAGATTATATGGGGAAAAGATAAGCCTGATAGGCCGGATTGGAAGCATCTCAGATGTTTATGATGCAATTACTTATGACAGGGTATACCATAAGGCATCAAGCTGTCACGGCACTGTAAAGAGATTATATGAATGGAGTGATACGCTTTTTGATAAGGATTTAATAGAAAAATTTATCCAGTGTATCGGGATTTATCCATTCGGCTCTTTTGTAGAGATGAACACAGGGCATTGCGGGATAGTGGTCTCTGTTAATCACGAGAATCTGCTCAAACCTAATATTTTATTACTCTTCGATAAAAATAAAAAACCGCAGACTCCTGTATTAGTTGATCCGGCATCTGATGTTGATGATAAAGGGAACTGCCTCTATTCGATTGTTAAAGAATTAAATCCTGCAGAATGGAATATAGATGTCAATCAATATATTTAGGCAATATATTTAGGCAGTATATCTAACCCCGCTAACATAATAAATACTAAACCCTGACTACCGCTCTCAAATAAATAATGCAGAAAGTCAGGGTTTTATTTTTTCTATATAGAGAAGTCAACTACCAATTACTTTGACGCAGTTAAACGTTCGTATTTTGACTGTAACTCTTCTTTTGTCTCATTGTGATTCGGGTCCGGATTAATGCAATTATCAACAGGACAAACCGCCTGACACTGAGGCTCATCATAATGCCCTACACACTCAGTACACTTATTGGGGTCTATAATGTAAATATCCCCTTCACTGATAGCCTCGTTCGGACATTCAGGCAAACAGGCCGCACAGGCTATACATTCTTCATTAATATAAAGCGCCATTATACTACTCCTTTCTTTATTTTTGAAGTTTATTAAATTCGATATTAACATTTATAAAATTTATTTGTCAATAGATAAAAAATGTTAAAAGGGTTTGCAATATCTATAAAAAATAGCTTGCATTTTCCAATCAACATCTTGTAATATGAACAAAATAAGCTTTTTTATTTTAACAATAAAAAATACAACTAAACTGGTGGTTAGTATTTTTCTTTAGGGGGGCATTATGGCGGTTGCAGAAAAAGAAAAAAGGGTGTTCAGGATAGAGATTGACCCAAGGCTGTGTAAGGCATGCGTAATTTGTGTTGACTTCTGCCCCACTGATGTATTAACTATTGATGGGGCTACGGCGGCAGTGAAGAATCTGGCGGCCTGTAATGGGTGCCAGTTATGTGATAACAGATGTCCTGATTTTGCTATTCAGGTCTTTGAGGAGTAGATAAACTATGGCGACTAACAAGAAAAAATTCATGCAGGGTAATGAGGCGTGTGCTGAAGGGGCATTTTATGCAGGCTGTACATTTTTTGCCGGTTATCCCATTACACCCTCTACAGAACTTATGGAGATAGCATCTTCAAGACTTCCGAAAACCGGCGGGAACTTTATCCAGATGGAAGATGAAATAGCAAGTATATGCGCAATCACAGGCGCATCCCTTGGAGGACGCAAGTCAATGACCGCAACAAGCGGTCCAGGCTTTTCCTTGATGCAGGAAGGACTTGGCTTTGCATGTATGGCAGAGGTCCCGATAGTAATTATAAATGTTATGCGGGCTGGACCTTCTACAGGTTTTCCTACCGGTCCAAGCCAGTCTGATGTTATGCAGACAAAATGGGGCACACATGGAGACCATCCTGCAGTAGTACTAATCCCTGCCTCAGTTGAAGAGCTTTTCTACGAAACTATAAGGGCATTTAATCTTGCAGAAATTTATAGAACCCCTGTAATCGTTCTTTATGACGAGATAATAGGCCACATGAGAGAGGCGATTACCATTCCTCAGCCCGGAGAGGTTGAAGTTGTAAACAGGGCTAAACCATCCTGTCCGCCTTCAGAGTATAAACCTTATGAGGTCAAAGGCGGAGAAATAGCACCGCTTGCAGCTTATGGCGATGGTTACAGATTCCATGTAACCGGTCTATACCATGGGGCAGACGGCTTCCCCACAAATAATACAAAAATGATTGAAGAAGCAGGGCAAAGGCTTGTTAGAAAGATTGAAGACAATAAAGAACGTATATGGAAAAATGAAGAGTACTTCCTTGACGATGCAGAGGTCGGCATATTTGCCTATGGCGTCTCTTCAAGGTCTGCCAAGTTTGCTGTAAGGGAGCTTCGTAAACAGGGGATAAAGGCAGGGTTATTAAGACCACTTACAATTTGGCCCTTCCCTGACAGCGCTGTTTCTGAACTGGCAGAACGTGTAAAAACAATCATTGTTCCTGAGATGAATATGGGGCAGATTGTCCATGAGGTTGAAAGGGTTGCCCGCGGCAGGTGCGAGGTAAAAGGTCTTTTCAGGATAGACACTGAACCCATTAAACCGGTGCAAATAGTAGAAGCCATTACATCAAATGGTTCAAAGCCTTCTTCAACAAATAACAAGATGTCTGAGATTTTAGAAGAAAGAGATATGCTTGATGGTTAGGGTATTTACTCTAATGTCACTACGTGACGGCTTCGTAAAAAGCTCCAGGTGCAAGGCGCGCAAATCCTGAGGAATGAGGCGTACTTGCTGGTACGCTGCAATGACGAAGGATGCAGCGCAACGCAGCACGCCCAGAGGGCACCCGTTTTTTACGAAGTCGTAAGAGGAGAAGAACATGAGTACACCGGCAGAAGAAGTAAAAGCAATTGCAAAGAAAAAGAAAAAGGTCCCATTTGATTATTCTCCATATATAAGGGGCGGTAAACTGCCGCATATATGGTGTCCCGGATGCGGACATGGGATTGTATTAAAGAGCCTTTTGAGGGCAGTTCACGCATCAGGATTAAATCAAGATGATGTTGCAATGGTATCAGGGATAGGATGTTCAAGCAGAACCCCTGGATATGTTGATTTTAATACCCTTCATACCCTCCACGGCAGGGCGCTCACATTTGCAACCGGATTAAAGCTGGCAAACCCAAGGTTAAAGGTGCTTGTGATAACAGGTGATGGAGATGCACTTGCAATTGGGGGAAATCACTTCATCCATGCCTGCCGAAGGAATCTGGATTTGACCATACTTGTATACAACAACAATATTTATGGGATGACAAGCGGACAATCCTCACCTACGACCCCGCAGGGGAAAATTTCCACAACAGGCCGTCATGGCAGTGTAGACCCTGTCTTTGATACCTGTAAACTTGCACAGGCAGCCGGTGCTACATTTGTGGCAAGAGGGACAGCTTATCACTTTCAGGAATTAGAGAAGATTATATTTGATGCCTTTATGCACAAAGGGACATCCGTTGTAGATATTCTTGATGCATGTCCGACATACTACGGCAGGTTTAATAAATATGCGTCTGCAACTGACATGATGGAACAGATTGAAAAAGATGGAACAGTGAGTGTGAAGCAGGCAGAAAAGCTCTCACCTGAGGAGCTTCAGGATAAATTGTTAAGAGGGATCCTTCACAAGGCGGAGCGCCCGGAATATTTAGAAGAGTATAATAAATTAGTTACATCGCTTCAAACCAAGAAGTAGCATTTATATAGAAAGGTAAAGAAGAAATGGGATACAGATACGAACTGAGATTTACAGGTTCAGGCGGCCAGGGGATAATAACAGCAGGGATAATTATTGCCGAGGCTGCATCAATATATGACGGGAAAAAGGCAGTGCAGAGCCAGTCTTATGGTCCTGAATCAAGGGGCGGGGCATCAAGGGCTGAAGTCATTATAAGTGATGAGGACATAGATTATCCAAAGGCAACATCTATTGATGCAATGCTGGCCCTTACACAAGAGGCATGCACAAAATATCATAAAGACATTAAAAGCGGCGGCATCCTGTTAATTGATTCTGATGAGGTAAAAGATGTCCCCAAGGGAGATTTTAAGGTTTTTGCCTTTCCCATAATTTCAACAGCCACAAATGTGCTCGGAAAAGTAATAACAGCAAATATAATATCACTTGGTCTAATGACTGAACTTACAAAGATTGTATCACATGATGCTATTGAACAGGCTGTGTTATCAAGAGTCCCTGCGGCATTTCTTGAGTTAAACAAGAAGGCACTGCATACAGGCTTTGAAAAGGGTGCAGGACTTTCCCCGCTATAAGAATAATTATTCCACAATACCTCATATTCTCCCCTTCCCCCATAATTCAATGGGGGAAGGATAATGAAAATTATCCCACAAAGGCACGAAGCACACGAAGAATTAAAAAAGCTATTTTCTGTGAGGTTAAAAAAGGATTTTTGTATGAACCGTCATGAGACGGGGGTCTCACAAAGGGACATGAAAATCAGCGGGGTAAGAAAACCCCGCCTATCCTCATAGAAATGGATAGGCGGGGTTTTCTTACCCCGCCGGAGAGGATTTCCGAGTGAAAACATTTCTAAAAACTGCCGAAGAGGCAGCGCTTGCCGGCGGCAGGGTGTTGATGGAGTATTATGGAAAACCATTGGACGTCGAGTTCAAGGGTGATGCAAACCTTGTCACAATTGCAGACCGCCTCTCTGAAGATGCAATAGTCTCCATAATTACCGAAAACTACCCGGGCCACCGGATAATGGCAGAAGAGGGGACTACAAATAATAACATCTCTGAATATTGCTGGATAATAGACCCCCTTGATGGAACTACCAATTTTGCACATTCATTACCGATCTTCGCAGTATCAATCGGGTTGGAGAAGAATGGAAATATGGTGATGGGTGTCGTCTATGACCCTTTACGGGATGAATGTTTTACTGCAATGGAAGGATGCGGGGCATATCTGAATGGAAAACCTATACATGTCTCCAGAGTAGATACACTCGATAAATCCCTCCTTGCCACAGGTTTTCCCTATGACAGGAGGATAAACCCTGATGGGTATATTAAGCACTTCAGGGAATTCTTAAAAACCGCACAGGAGATCAGAAGACCCGGCGCCGCTACAATTGATTTATGCTATGTTGCCTCCGGAAGGTTCGACGGCTTCTGGGAACCCAAACTCCAGCCCTGGGACATCGCCGCTGCCGCAGTTATTGTCAAAGAAGCAGGGGGCAGACTTAGCAATTACATAGGCGGGGAGTTCAGCATATACGGCAAAGAAACCGTTGCAAGCAATGGAAAGATACATGAGGAGATGATAGAGGTGTTAAAGGGTATTTTGTAGCAGCATGTTACTCTAAAAGCCCCAACATGATATCGCAACATAAGGGTCTGTCATAAAATAACCTATATATTTATGCATCTCATCTTCCGGCCATCTTTGTGGTAAGCGGTTAATTAACCCCACCCTCAGAGCTGCATGCTGAGGATGGAGTTGCGGTCAACGTATTGAGGTAATAATGCCTTGTAGTCTGATTCAGTCTCGGCCAGTGGCAGGCGTTCAAACATGTACCTGAGATAACGGTATGGCTCAAGGCCATTGCCCTTTGCTGTTTCTATCAGGCTGTAGATCGTTGCACTTGCTGTGGCGCCTTCCGGAATTGCAGAGAACAGCCAGTTCTTGCGGCCCACGACAAACGGCCTTATCGCATTCTCTGCAAGATTATTGTCAGGACGCAGCAGCCCATCCAGCGTATATCTCTCAAGGCGATCCCACTGATTGAGTGCAGCCTTACCAAGAAGACCCTGAGGAGGTATCTTGGGTGCAATATCATCAAGCCACTTCTTAATCTGCTTCAACAGCGGAACAGACTTCTCCTGTCGTAATTTGTAACGTTCGTCTGCTGTAAACTTCTTCTCATCCGCCTCCTGCTCAATAGCGTATAGCTGACCTATCCATGCAAGTGCATCATCCGCATAACCCTTCTTCGTACTCCCCTTGGGTCTTGCCTTCACCACTTCATGAAACTTACGTCGTACATGTGCCCAACAGCCTATATGCACTATACCGTTACGGCTTCCCAGCAAATTATATGCAGCATATCCATCCAGCAGTTCTCTGTGAATCATTATAATGCTCCCCAGAATTTAGACAGAGTATTAAGGTGTATGTTAACCTGCCATAACCTAAAAGGAGGTATGGCAAGATGGGAAAGATTAGAAAGAATCATGACACAACTTTCAAGGCTATGGTGGCCCTTGAAGCAGT
>JACRGV010000143.1 GCA_016212215.1 Nitrospirota bacterium | reverse complement strand
GACATCAAGAACGTCATATTGCTCTTCAGAGTAATCGGAGTGTAGTCCAGATTACAATTATTTTCGTCGCTATGTTTTGCCCGCAACATGTAATATCCATCAGGGACATAGAGCGTGCCGCCTTCGGGAACTTAGTTGAAACGGCCCTTATATCTTCTGGCCTTCAGATAAACATGCAGATTGCTGAAGGGTTTACTTTCATTTACCCCTATCATCTTATAAAGGACATCAACTAAGGGTCTGTCATGAAATAAGTTGTGCATTTAGGCGCTCAGATTTAGGTCAGGTTTGAGTGCGACCGATTGAGCAAACCCGAAGGCGTAGTTGAATCTATGCTGAGGGGTTGCGATTGAGGAGCACACAAAGATGGCCGGAAGATGAGATGCATATTAACAGATAGAAAATACATTAGAGAATAGAACAATATAATCCCTTTAAAATAAAGGGCTTCATGGAATTTTGCAGACAGGAAGTCCACTTACAGAATTTGTTTAAATCGCCTTGCCAAGGCGAGGGTCGCGGGTTCAAATCCCGTTTCCCGCTCCAATAAAATAACATTATTTTTCATCGTATTGTATCTTATTCAAATTATGTTATAATGTAGCCTTTAAAATGAATCAATCTGTAGAAACACAACTCAAAGAAATTGATACTGCTATTAACAGGGGGGAGTATAAAAGGGCCTCCATGTCTCTTAGTAGAATTTCTTCTATTCCCTTTCAAAATAAAAGTGAAAAGATAATCCTGCCGGAAGTTTCTATTCTATATGGAAAAATTGCAGACTCACAGAGTGAATATAATTCAGCCCTGAATTTTTACAATAAGGCCCTCAGCGAGTCAATCTCCCTTGGTTATTATAATGGTGAAGGAAAATCCCTGCGCAGGATCGGGGCAATCCACTCAAAAAAAGGGAAATATAATGATGCATTAAAATATTTCTCTGATGCATTAAAAATATTTCAGAAGTTTACTAATAAAGGGGAAGAGGGCGGTGTATATAACAATATCGGAACGATATATGCCATTCAGGGTAAGGCTGATGAGGCACAGGGTTTATTCAAAAAGGCATTACAACTTCACAAGTCCATTAAAGAACATCTCGAAGAGGGACATGATTACAGCAGTTTTGGAGTCCTCTATAAATTCCGCGGGGATTACATTAAGGCAATGGATTATTATAAAAAGGCCCTGGAAATTTATAAAGAAGAGTTGTACCTCCTTGGAGAAGGGACCATTTACGCAAATATAGGAAATGTCCTTAGTAAGAGAGGGGACTTCTCAACTGCACTTGATTATCATAAAAGGGCATTAACAATACACAAACGCCTTCATAACCGGATCTGGGAAGGCAATGATTATACGAATATAGGAAATATTTACAATATACAGGATGACCACAAAAATGCCATAAGGTATTATGAAAACGCACTGAAGATTCATGCCGGACTCGGCCACAAACTCGGTGAGGGTAATGATTACGCAAATATGGGGACGATCTATTCTGAAATTGGAAAATATGACAAGGCACTGGATCATTTTAAAAAGGCCCTGAAGATTCACAAGACCTTAAAGAACAGGCTCGGTGAAGGGAGTGACTATTCTAATATTGGAAACATCTACACCCATAAGGGGGTTTACAGTAAGGCAGCAGAATATCACAACAAGGCTCTAAAGATAAACGAGGAGCTTAATAATCAGATAGGGATTGGGAGTGTTTATACTAATTTAGGAAATACCTGCTGTCATCAGGGGAATTATGATAAGGCCCTTGAATTTCACCATAAGGCGAGCACTATCCACAGGCATGTCGGGAACAAACTCGGTGAGGCAAATGTATATGCGAACATTGGAAATATATACAGCAGTAAAGGGGATTTTGAATCTGCATTAAAGCATCAGGAGATGGCCCTTGAGATTTACAGGGGTGCAGGAAATAAGCAGGGAGAGATGACAGCACTTGCCAATATTCAGGCGAGCCTCGGCAATATTTATAATAGTCATGGAGAATACCAAAAGGCCCTCGATTTTCTCCTTAAATCTCTTGAGGTTCACAAGCGTATGGGAAACAGACTGGGTGTCGGCAATGCTTATGCCCAGATTGGTACAGTATACAGTAATCAGGGGAACTACAAAAAGGGTTTACAGTTTCTTACAAAGGCCCTCGATATCCATACAAAACTAAAAAACAGGATCGGCATTGAGCTGGACTATCTCGGCATCGGCCACATTTATATAAAATGCGGGGAATACACAAAGGCATTGCAATTCAACAAAAAAGCCCTTAAACTACACAAATCAGTAAGAGCCGCAGGTAACAATAAAAATAAAAAAATTCCGGAGAAACATAAAAAGTAATGGATTATATAATCCTGTGCCAGGATGAACTTCCCTACTTCCTCCTGTTACTTATAAAATCTCCCTGCACAAAAAAAGATACAATACAGTTTATTGTAGACCAGGAGGACACTTATAACAGGCTCTGCAATATGGGTGTCCCTGCAAAGGTAGTCTCCTTTACTAATGAAAAAGACAGGCTTGTAAAAGAACTGCATCCTGGTCCTGACAGTTGTTTTATCATTTCTATTAAGAACCATAGTGTATTATCCGGAGTCCTGAAAACCGTTTCCCGTCATTTTCCATATCAGCCGGCCCTTATTATTGAAGAAAACGGGATAACGATACCTGAGCATCTCAGTGCCAAGATGGTCAGACCCTCTGCAATCTTTACTGAGCTGTGCCTCCCCAAGATAGATGAGGCATTTATAAAAAGGCATGTTCAGCGCCTCAAAGATCTATTTGAAGATAAAGATAAGATTCTCCTTCTGATACAAACAGACCCTGACCCTGATGCAATAGCAAGCGCACTTGCCTTCCGCCATCTTATAGGAAGGAACAGAACCACTGCCCACATCGCCTCCTTCGGTGAGGTGACAAGACCGGAGAATATTGCAATGCTGAGACTGCTGGATATTGAAGTGGCAAAGGTAGTTCCTGATACCATCAACAAGTATGATGGATTATGCCTGCTTGACGTTCAGCCGGCTCACCTTGGTGATGCAATGAATCAGGTTACACTGCCGGTTGATGTAGTAATAGACCATCACCCGGAGAAGCCGGGGTATTCGGCAAAGATAAAGGATATACGAGCAACTTACGGAGCAACATCTACCATTCTGACTGAATATCTGAGGGCAGTTGATTTCAATATATCCCAGCGTCTTGCCACGGCCCTGCTGTACGGCATAAAGAGTGACACGCTCCTCCTTGGCCGAGGGGTAGACCCGGCAGACATCAGTGCATTCTCATATCTTTATCCCATTGCAAACTCAAACATTCTCAGGAGAATCGAGAGGCCGGAGGTACTTCCTGAAGATATTGATTCATTCAGCAATGCACTTAAAAAGCGAAAGATAATTAATAACATATTATTCTCTCATCTTGGAAAGGTTAAGCGGGAGGATGTGATACCGCACTTTGCTGATTTTTCTCTGCAGATAGAAGGTGTGGAGTGGTCTGTTGTCTCTGGAGTATTCAAGGGAAATCTGGTAATATCAGTTCGTAATGTGGGTTATGTAAGGAGTGCCGGGGTAATTGTAAAAAAGGCATTCGGTGACATTGGAGGTGCAGGCGGGCACAGCCACATGGCAAAGGCGGTTATTCCGTTAAAAAACTTCTATAAACGGTATGGTGACAAAAAACAATCAACTTTTCGGGAGCGAATAGTGGAATTATTCCTATCCGGTTTTGAAGAGACCACTAAAGAACAGGAGGGTAAACAATGATCTACAACGTATTCTATAAAAATCTTGAACCAATGCCTCTGGTTGAAGAACAGCTTGAAAAAAAGGTAAAAAAGGTGGAAGAACTTTTAGCGACTTATGATGATGATGTGGTTAAACTTGATGTAACCTTTGAAAAACATGCAAGACGCGAAGAGTATTATACATCCCTCACCCTTGCACTTCCAAAGAAGACACTCAGGGCAACGGATACAGGATTTGATTCTTTTAACTCTATGAACAATACCTTTGAAGAGTTGCTGAGAGAGGTAAAAAAATACAAAGACCTGCTGAAGAGAGAACACACTTATAAAGACCGCAGGGCTGAGAAGAAACCAAGGACCCTGAAGACGGAAGAAGAAGAATAACATGGTAGTTGAGCTTCCTGAACTAGTCGGCATCATTGATAAACTAAAGCAGGAAGGAAAACGTATCGTATTTACTAACGGGTGTTTTGATATTATCCATCTTGGGCACGTAACCTATTTAAAAAAGGCAAGAGAGTATGGCGACATACTTATTGTCGGACTGAACAGTGATGAGTCTGTGAAGGGTATTAAAGGAGACAAACGGCCTGTTATCCCACAGGGAGAACGGGCCGAAGTTCTTTCATCAATACGGTATGTTGATTTTGTAGTAATCTTCAATGAACCGGACCCTTATAAAACTA
The DNA here is from genome assembly GCA_016212215.1 of Nitrospirota bacterium. NCBI lineage: Bacteria > Pseudomonadati > Nitrospirota > Nitrospirota bacterium. Next base: position 16,181 of record JACRGV010000143.1, on the reverse strand, counting down.
TTACAGCCATTAAGCCTGATGTCCTTGTTAAAGGAGGAGACTGGGCCATAGAAAATATCATCGGCAGGGATATTGTGGAATCCCGTGGTGGAACAGTTTGCAACATTCCATACATCGAAGGCGCATCGTCAACGAATATCATTGAAGAGATATTGAAAAGATTTAATAACAACTGATTCACCCTAATGCTTCCATACAAATATTCCGCAGGTCATGGGAAAAAGGGGGAAAAAGGGGACTGATTTATTTTCCTTGCCTACACCAGTAACCTTCCTGTCTCAAATCCAATAATTACCGGTACAAAAGACATGGCTACAATCATAAACCCAACAATTGCCAGAGACGGCGTACCCTGAATATGGTCCACCCACTCCCAGAAATAATTAGTCTCCCATGCAGGCCATCCCATGAAGAAGTAGATAACAACAGGCGTAGTGAAAAGATAGGCGAAAATGATTGCAATTGACCGGACGCTGGAAATAACATCTTTATTACCTGATCTGATTGCATCCCTTCCTGCGTCTGCAATTACCTGTCCGGCGACTATTCCTACTGGAATATCAATTAATAACATGTCATCCTCCTTTCCAACTTAAATATTTTTATTAAAGGAGCTGTCCCTTACAGGGGGATTGGTCAGGTTGACCGGGACTTATCATAAGAATTGGTTTTTATAGATTTATTATTACACGGTCAGGATTAACCTGCAAGGTATTCTCTAAAAGGCATGACCCAGCGTAAAATGCAGCACACACTTATCTTCACCTGCTTCCTTGTCTAATTTGCATCCCATGTCCAACCTGAGCGGGCCTACAGGCGTGTCATAACGTATCCCCAAGCCCGCAGTTTTCTTTATCTCTGCGGCATCAAACTCTTCTATCTTCCTCCAGACATTACCGCCGTCTACAAAGGTTACCATGCCGAGGCCCTTGAACAGAGGGAATCTGATTTCTCCGTTTAATACTACCATCATGTTGCCGCCTGTCGGGTTCCAGCTTTGTCCATCATAAATAATCGTCTTACCCGGTATGCCGAGTTTCTCCTGATCATATCCCCTTACAGTACTCCTGCCTCCGGCAAAATATCTTTCAAAAATCGGCACCTCAGTTGACTCACCAAAATTCCATGCAGCACCGCCGCGTGCTGAAAGGGCGAGGACAACTCTTGAAAAGGGGGAGTAGAAAAAACTGCTCTGGAGGTTTATCTTTACAAATTGGGGAGTAGAACCTATAAGCTGGGCCGCCTCTCTGAAGGCGATACTGTAAAACTGTCCGCGTTTAGGATTGAACGGGTCATCCCGCCTGTCTATCATAAGAGAGGGATTTATTGTAGCAACCTCTGTCTTACCGGTATCTTCAGATGTGAGTATGGCTGTAGGGCTTACATCCGACAATTTTACATCCTCATACTGAAACATTAATGAACCCTTTACAAAGTCGCTGAAACTCTTATCAATCCCTGTGGTCAACCCGAATGTACGCCTGTTAAAGCTCTTCTTTTTTTCCATCTGATCTGCCACATTTATCCTGCCGTCTGCCTGATAACCGAATATCCATGGTTCTTTGTAACCGACTCCATACTTTTGTTCAATTGAACTCCCTTCAACCTTCATACTCACCTGCCGCCCTGTCCCTAAAAGATTTTTATAGCGTGCCTCAAATGTCCCCCGGAATCTCTCAACATCTCCATAACCGACACCAAGTTCAACAGTGCCGGGAAACCCTTCATCTATATGTACAGCAATATCTTTTCTATGTTCTTTAACATCAGGATTTACAGGCTCCAGCCTTACATCCCTGACATAACCCAGGGACAAAAGCCTTCTCTGACTTCTCAGGATATTCTCATAACTGTACAGATCCCCTTCTTTTATCAGGAGTTCCCGCCTTATAACATAATCCTTAGTAAAGGAATTGCCTGTTATAAAGATATTCCCAAGGTACACCGGCTTATCTTCACTAACAGCATAATCAATCCCTACCCCCTTTTTATCCTCACTATACCGGGTCTTCAGATCAACTCCCGCGTAAAGATGCCCTTTCTGAACATATAATGACTGTATAGTGTACATGTCATCTACTACATGGGATTCATTAAACGGTTTACCTTCCCTCGATTTAATACTTCTTTTCAATCCCTGTGTACTGAACTTCTGATTACCCGTTATACTGATCCCTGATATATGAGTCTGCACACCTTCTTCAATATTTATTGATAGATTCAATGTCATATCTTCCTCTATGAAAGACACATCATAAGTGATCTTTACACCAAGAAATCCGTTACTCTTATATAGATTTGCAATATCCTTTATATCCTCCTGAAGTACATCTTCAAGGAAAAACTTTTCCTCTTTTGTATTGAGGAATTCCATCAGAATCTTACTATCAAAATAAGAATTACCTGTAAACCGGATCTCCTTGATTAAAACGGAGATACCTTCTGTTACATGAAACTTGATCCTGATATTGTTTTCATCAGGTTTTTCCAGAGCGTAAGTTATCCTTGCCAGGTAATATCCCATATCTCTGTAATACCTTGTCATCATGTCTATTGATTCATCAATTACAGCGGCATCAACGGATTTCTCCTTCCTGAACAAAAGCTCCTTTTGCAGGACTTCAGGTTTCACGTCCTCTACACCTTCAAATAAAATCTCTACATGCGGCCCGGCCTCAATATAAAGTGATATAAGGATTTCCCTCTTTTCCCTGTCATAGATTATGTCCGGGGGGCTTATCATTATTTTAATATATCCTTTATCCGGATAAAATTTATCAAGGGCTTTAATACCTGCATACACATCCTTTTCAATGTAATATTTCCCTTCCCGTATTTTCATTACATCCTTTATATCATTATCACTAAATACCCGGTTTCCATTTAATATAACAGCCGATACCTTTGCCCGCTTGCCTTCATTTACTTTTATAAACAGCCCACTGCCGACGCCTGTCCCATCACCTTCTAATGACCCACTCTTTACATCAACATCTGCATCAAAGAACCCTTGTCCCCTGTACAGATCAAGCAGATGTTCCCTTACAGAAGCCGTTACATCCTCTGTAAACTCATCCCCAATCTTAACCCCGGCAGAGGCCTTAATCTTTTTTGCTGAATAATAATCAGACCCTTCTACCTTTATAGCCGCTACTTTTATCTTTTCTATAAAGGTGAACTGAAGCATCACCCCGTCCATTTCCTCATAAGCCTCAACCTGAATATCCTTAAATATCCCTTTCTGGAAAAAAGATACAATACACCCCCTTATCGCAGATACGGAAAAAATGTCCCCGCTTTTTATGTCACACACCTTTTCAATGCTTTTGTCTGTAAGACCTGAAACAGAGATTGACTTGACAGAATATATCTTCCTGCCGGCAAACGCACTCAGATCATCCTGAGAATAAGCGTTTACGGAAGAGAAAAGTATTATGAATGTCAGTATATATAAAAGATATTTCACTATTCCCACCCCATTAAAGCCCGCCAAGAAGATACCAGTCCGGTATCGCCCATATATCTTTCCTAACCTCCTTAAATTCCCTTCCCCTGTATACGATTATTCCGACAGGAGATACCTTTTTATACTGCTCCATGAAAGATGCAAGGCTCCTGGCGTCTTCATATAACACTTTCGCAGATGACTTTACCTCTATGGGTATTATTATCCCTTTCCCAGTCAATAAAAAATCTACCTCCATACCTGAGCCGGTTCGATAAAAGAAAATGTCCGGCTCCACAGCCTGAAGCTGTTTCCATTTCATTAGTTCAGAGCAAATCCAACTCTCATAGGCAGCCCCGGCATTTATAGTCATCTCTCCGGAAATTACCTTAATAAGACCTGCGTCCGGAAAATAAATCTTTGGGCTTTTAATAAGCCGCTTACCTATATTTTCATGGTACGGCGGTACTATAAATGCCTGATAGGACATGGTCATCAGACCTATATAGCGTTTTACCGTGTTCACTGCAAGTGCCGAATCCCGTGCAACTTCGCTGATACTAAGTATCTGCCCTGTGCGAGCACACAGGAGCTTTTGCGTCAGTACAAAGGTATCTATGTTTGCCACCTGCCCTACGTCAGATATGTCTCTTTCTATATAAGTCTTTCTATAGTCTTTAAGCCAATTAACCTTGTCCGCATCTTCCTTTCTTTGCCACACAACAGGATACCCGCCCCACGAAATGTGCTCATCCCTCCTCTGAATAGCAAGACGCACCAATTCAGGCTGCAATGTATGGAAACGTTCAATGCCCTTTTTCGTTATCCGGGATACTTCCCATATCTTAGTGAGGATCGGGGGCAGCCCAATGCCGGTCACCTCAGAAATAGAAAAGGGATACAGGTTCAGAAACGCAATTCTGCCGGCCAGGGACTCGCTGATATTTTTCAGAAGCATCAATTGAGACGACCCTGTAAGGATGAAGACCTTTTTAGCAGTACCTTTTTTCCGATTCTGCTTATCAATAACAAACTTCAAAGAATCAAAAATGAACGGCACCTTTTGCACTTCATCGAGAATAATCATAGGGGCCTCAATAGATTCCAGTATGGAAATAGCGGAATTCTGGAAACGAATCCTTTCATCAGGGTCATCGAAGGATATATAAGTAAAAGGCTTGTTCAGGGACTCAGGGATTAGGTTTTCGCATAAAGTGGTTTTTCCTGTCTGCCGGGCGCCGGTAATGGCAAGGACATTGTCATGCCTCAGCCTGTCAAGCACCACATTGAGTATGTCCCGTTTTACAAATTCCATGCCCGATAGCTTATCAATCTGATTGCAAAATTGCAAGGTAATCTTGCAATGGGCTTGATAGTATGTGCCTATATTATTAAGGGACTCATAATTGAATTAACAATGGAGGCTCTTGCAAAAGTCTCTGTCATCCCCGAAATCTTTTATCCCCGATAGAAGCACTCGGGGACGGATATGATTTTCTATTAAAAACCAATAGATTCCCGCTTAAAGCATGCGGGAATGACAGCATTTTGGGACTTTTGCAAGAGCCTCAATGAACTTGCAAATTTCATAAATATTCCCTCCCCCTTGATGGGGGAGGGGTAGGGTGGGGGTGAAAAATTGTGGATTGGATTATTAGATTTTTGGGGTTGAGTTTCTGGTTCCTTGAATCTATATCAATTCCAATTACGTGACGATCACAGAAATGAAACCAGTGCGGTCGCGCATAGAGAAATAAAACCTGAAATCTTGTCCGTTGACTCATTACCTTCTTGTTGGTATTATACCGACATGCTAAAAAACAAGAAAATAATTGAATACTTTACACCGTCAGCGAATATAGTAGTCCATCCTGGCGACTGCATTAATTTGTTGAAAACCATTCCCAATGAAACGTTGCAACTGGTAGTCACATCACCGCCGTACAACATTGGAAAAGAATATGAGAAACGTCTCAAAATAGAATCCTATCTTGAGCAACAAGCCGCCGTCATAACCGAATGTGTTCGTTGCCTATCTCCAAACGGTAGCATTTGTTGGCAAGTCGGGAACTATGTTGATAATGGGGCCATCATTCCACTTGACATGATGCTTTATCCGATTTTCACGAATCTTGGTTTAAGGATGCGTAATCGGATAATATGGCACTTTGAGCATGGACTGCATTGCAGCCGCCGCTTTTCCGGACGATATGAAACCATTTTATGGTTCACCAAAACAGATAATTATGTATTCAACATAGACCCAGTCAGGGTTCCTCAGAAATACCCGGGTAAAAAATACTTCAAAGGGCCAAATGCAGGAAAGTATTCCTGCAACCCGCTTGGAAAGAACCCCGGGGATTTATGGGTAATCCCCAACGTTAAAAGCAACCACATTGAAAAAACAGAACATCCGTGCCAGTTCCCGGTTGAACTTATTGAACGCCTTGTTCTATCAATGACTAATGAGGGGGATTGGGTATTTGATCCGTTTCTTGGTACCGGAACATCAATTATAGCTGCCCTACGCCACAAGCGGCGTGGCGCAGGTGCAGAGACACTTCCAAAATATGTTGATTTGGCAAAACAAAGAATTGAAAAAGAACTTTCCGGAACTTTAAGAACCCGCCCCATGAACAAACCCGTATATAATCCGGTTGAGGCAGGGAACAGTTTGACAATTCCACCGTGGACAACAAACCAGGATAATGATCAACTCGTGTTGTTGGAAAAACCTGATGAAAATCAGAGGTACTCAGCTCGATGAAAACCGTTGAAACTTATTCCCACTTAAATGGTCTTGAATTCCTGCTTGTTCATAAGCCGAAATTATGGAAAGAAATACAGTCTGTCATTTCCACTGTGGATGCGGAAAAATGCAAGACCAAGGTATCCAAAGAAAAGACAATGAAGGGTAAACTACTTTACAGTCCAATTGAAATGAATTCCGAATTCAATAGGCTATTGCGTATCAAAGACTGGCAGGAAAGCCGGGTCAGTTATTGGGTAACTAAGAGTGAAAAACTGATTAGGAAGACACTCACCTTGCCGCCTGACGAGCAGAAGAAGGAAATCGAGACGGCCGGTGATACACCGATATTCAGTTACAACCAGACGGACTTTGTCAAAGACCGGGTTGCAGTCGAAGTCCAGTTCGGCAAGTATTCCTTTGTGGCCTACGACCTATTCGTAAAGCATCTCGCCTTTTATATCGGTGACAGGATTGATGTCGGCATTGAGATTCTCCCCATGAAATCCCTTCAATCACAGATGAGCTCCGGCGTTGCCTATTACGAGGGCGAGCTTTATAACGTAGTCAGACAAGGGCGAGGAGTTCCCGCAGTTCCTTTAGTCATCATTGGCATCGCAACATAACTTTGGGGTTTGCTTGTTGTCTTTGCGATTATATAGAGGATAAAGATGGTATGCCATAAATGAACTACGATGAATAAGTGAAAAAAAGGTGACAGATTTATTTTTCTAGATTTAAAATAAATCTGTCCCCTTTTCCTCTTCCCCTCCCTTGGCGGGAGGGGATTAAGGGGAGGGTGATATAAACAGCTCTCCCTTATTGCCGCTAAGACTTCATTATTCCAGAACCTTAAAACCTTAAAACCAAATCGTTGAAGGTATGCATCTCTTTCTATATCCTTATTTCTTTCTGCCGCATGCTGTCCGCCATCCACTTCAATAATAATGCGGTTTTCGAAGCAAACAAAATCAACTATGTACTTATCTATAGGCTGTTGCCTTATGAATTTCAATCCTTCCATCTGTTTCATCCTCAAGTGATTCCATAGCAATTGTTCCGCATCTGTAGGTCTTTTCCTGAGGGCTTTCCCCAATGTTGTTATCTTATCTCCAATAGAAACACCCCCACCCTAGCCCTCCCCCTTCAAGGGGGAGGGAATATTCTTTACCCACTCAAAATGAAAAAGAACCATAGAGAATAACTCCCGCAGAAGATCTAACCGGCCGATAATAGCCAGGTTCATGATAGGGGATGCATTACTTATGACAAGTTTCTCCGGCAAATTTTATATCCTCTTCAAGTTCCTTCTCTGAATAGTGTCTTGGAATCTTTCGCCTGCCAAGTTCATCATGAAATTCCCATTTACTCATCTTAGCCAATTCTCTTGACTTTCCAAAAGATAGTATGTGTTTTTCATAGAGGGTTATGGCCAATTCTTTCAACAGTTCTTCACGAATCTTATCTTTTGGTATCTTGAGTGAAAGGATAATATCTTCCGGTATATTTAGGGATATACTTCTTCTGTCAGACATCCTGATATCCTCCTTATAAAATAATTGCACAGAAATGTATCTGCATTATTTATGAAAATTATAGAAAAGTAAAGGATACGCTTCAAATTGAAGTAGAAAAAATGCGATTGGTCATAGCGGGTGTAGTTTTCTTTAATAAAACACCGGATTCCCGCTTAAAGCATGCGGTATTGACAACATTCGCTATCTAAACTCAAACCTGAACTTAATATCCCCGCTCATCCTGCCGAGTTCGTCCCGCTCGCCGACTACATAGACGTTTTTTCCGAGGAAGTATTCGAGTTTTATTAGTTCTTCTACTGTGGTAATGCCGGTGGTGTATGTCACATAGAGCCGGTCATCCAACAGTTTTTTTCCGACTGTGAGACGGGCGCCGCCGGAGGCGGAGGTGTTTGAATAATATGGCTCTACCTGGAATCTGTCTACTTTAATAATGTCCTGCAATGTCCCTTCTAATTTTTCCTGAATAGGTGCGGCGAGGAATGCGGTTGCCTCTACTGTGCCGACTGACTTCATCGTCTCTGCGGCCTCTGCTGCTGTCTGGCCCACTGTCATCAGGGCAAGTATATCTGTCTCGCTTAGTACAGGGTCAGAGCTTAAATAAAGGTTAAACCTGTCCATTGTCCCTGTAAGTCTCATGTCTATTTTGTATTCTCTTACATCTGTTGAGGCATGAATATCAAGCACAGGTTTTATAGTATCCGGGCTTGCGAAATCTGCTGTTGCAGAGATAACCTTAAATGGATTCCTGCTGAAAGTGAATGTACCATCACGGGCCTCTACCCTTCCAAAAAGAAGCGGGTGATCAATTGTACCTTTAAGCATCAGGTCTGCCTCAAGCGGGACTTTAGCAAGGTTATTGTTTATCCATATATCTTTTTTTCCGCTGATGTGAATATTAAGCTCAGTATCACCGAACACAGGGACAGGCTGGTCAACCTTTATCTTTTTCTTCTGAAGTTCAAGCACCATAGTCCTGAGATTTATATTCTTGTCATAAGTAACCTTTTTTACGCTTATCTCACCCTTTATACCCTTAGACTTTTGCGTGCCCTGCAATACAAATGTCCCGTCTAACCTTGATTCAAGCCCTTCGGGATAACGGAATACGGCATCCGCAACCTCAATGACAATACCGAATTCCTTGATATTCAATTCCTTAAACTCCAGCTTTCCTGATCCGCTAACCCCTCCGCCTCCTATTGCACCCTGCATTGATTCAAGAATAATCTCATGGCCATTAAAAAAGATTGATACATTCACATTCTCAAGTGTTTGCCTTAATGTCGTGCTCCTTACTGTCCCGTCTTTTATTGCCAGACCGCCCTGAATAGAGGGGTCTGCAAGTTCCCCGCTTATTAAAAAGGCTATGTAAACATTCCCCTTACTGTATTTAATCTCAGGTGTAAATAAAGAAAGCAGCCTGAGGTCTGCCTCTCCGTTAATAAAAATATTATTATCTCCGTTAGTATTCAGGCTTCCTGTTACATTGAAATAGGTCCCGTCGCCTTTTATCCTGACAGATTCAAGGGTAAGCCTTTTACCCTCATAAACCAGCTTTATCTCTCCGTCATTCTCTATCTTGTAATCACTGTAAACACCGTTAAACCGTGACAAGACAACACTGACACGCAATGAATCAGGTTCTTTTATCTTTCCTTCAACAACCACCTCTCCGCTTGTCTTAACAGAAACCTTCTTCGAAAAAGCGGGGTTTATCAGATTCAACACCGGTGCCATATTGCTTTCCAACAGATGGCCTGAAATCTTATAAGCCGCATCTTCCTCCCAAGTAATATTTCCTTCATAAGACATATTAAGCACCTGTCCGCTCACCGTCATATCACCTGTATCTTTTGACATAGTAAGTCTTGCAAAACCTGTATCCGTATCTTTGATAAACAGGTGAGGTACCTGCATAGTTATTTCTATTGCAGGATTATTGATCTTGCCTCCTGCCGACAGGTTAAATGACCCGGAGCCTTTTAATAAATCAGTCTTGCTGTTAAGCAGGTCAAAGTTTTCGATGCTGAATCTTTCTGAAGAAATATCTGCATGAAACTCATCCTTATACTCATCACTGAAACCTAACCATCCCTTTCCATCTGCAATATCACTTCCCCGTTTTAGAGTTATCCTGTCAAATATAACCCTGTCCTTTGTTATGCTGAAAGTAATCTCACTGCTATCGAATCGCTGATTATAGATTGCACCTGAGGAACTCTTCAGATCAAAAAACCACTGTAAATCCTGTGAATCCCCGTTTATTGATGCATGGCCGTCTGCACTCATATCTAATGGAATCGTTTTATAGAATATGCTTATAAAGTCATTCGGGTTTCCATGACTAATATCACCTTTAAGGTCAAAATAAGGGTCTTTAAATTCCGGTGACCGGAACCGGATACTGCCATACAGGCTATAAACCGCATCCTCTTTCCTTAATACAACAGGCTGAAGTAACAGCTCGCCGGCAGCAAGCCTAAGCCCCGCTGTAACAGTATCAAAGACAGTGTCCTTCACAACCCCCTTGCTCATCATTATTGTCCCGCTAATGACAGGTTTAGCAATGACGCCGGAAACCTCGCCGTTAAGAGTTGCAATGCCATGCAATGGAAAATGCGGGATATGCAGATAACCGGCGATGTCTGTGAGTTCCCCTGTTAAACCGGCATTAATATCAAGCCCTTTGTTTATACCGCCTGACAGGGAAATATTCTGGTTTTTGTCTTTATATGAAATCCACCCCTTACCTACTATCGTATCTTTATTAAGACCTTCTCCCCGCACCTCTGCATCTGCATTTATCAGGCCCTTTTTCTCAATCGGAACCTTCAAATCCGCCATATAGCGTTCAATCACCTTGTGGGGTTGTACGTTCTCTGCCTTCATCTGCATACGATAAGAAGGAATACTATTTCTGAAATCTACCTCCATGTCCCCTTTGACCGAACCATTCAGAATATCACCTTTAATTTTGGTTATATGTAAGAGCCTTTCCTTATATGACAACTCTCCCTTTACTTTCCCGTAACTTACCTTGTCATAAGACAGGCTGTCAGTAGTTATATTTCCCTTTACAGCAGGCTCTTTAATAGTGCCGGTTACACTGCCTGTAAAAATAACCGTCCCATGAAGGTCCTTCTTTTTGCCTGAAAGTTCAGCTATATCTTTAAGGGAAAGTGCAACTTTCCCATTAAGGTCAATCAAACCGTCTTCAGCTACAACACCATCTGCCTTCAGCACAGTGCCGCCTGGTGTAGATACATTTAAGCCGGATACCTTTATTGATGCCTTCTTTTTATCTTTTAAATCAACAGCCGCGTCACCCTTCATCTTTATCCCCTGCTGCGATATTTTCTGATCTCTGTAACTCCCTTCCGCCGTAATGGTACCGGCAAACAACTTTTTATCAAGGTCAGGCAGTATCCTGCAATCAACAGCACTGAGTACAATATTTTTATATATAAGCAGGTCATTGAACTGTATTGTCCCTTTGGAAATACTTATCTTTTTCAATACTACTTTCCATTTCGTAGGTTTTTTCTCAGGAAAAAGCCCCTCAAGATTTGTCTTGCCATCGCTGTATCTGATAATTGAAAGGTTCGGTTCTTTAAAGCGGATATCCTTTATTGATACCTCATCTAAAAGGAGTTTTAACGGACTTATGTAAATTGTTATGTCCTTAGATTTGAGCAGGACATCACCGGTCTTAGGGTCAGATAGACCGGCATTGTAAATCTGCCAGTAAAATGGAAACAGGCTTATGTATGACCCTGAAAACTTGATCCTGCGGCCGATGGCCTCTTCAACAAGCGGTGTAATCTTTTTTTCGATTTTATCAGGAAGGTAGCTGCTCTGGAGGATTAGGATTAAGACAGCAACAATGGCAAGGAGACCAAGAGAAACAATAATCGCAATCCGTCTCCTCAAACCGCCTCCTTTAGAAAATACAGTGAACAGTAATCAGTGAACAGTGAATAGTGTCAACAATCAAAGGGCATCATCCTTTATATTAAAACGCAATCTTACTTCTTGTCTTTTACTTCTAACTTCTCGCCTCTAACTTCTTACCTCTAACTTCTGCTCTCTGCTCACTTCTTCGCCGTTGCCTCAACATATTTCATCCTGAGTGCATACAGGAGATTTTTAAGTAAATGGTCCTCTTCATTGGTGAGATTGCCCTTTGTCTTTTCCTCAAGTATGGAGAGTACATCTATGGTCTGCTTTGCCATCGGCAGAGATACCCTCGTTTCCCCGCTTATAGGGTCAGCCTCTTCCCCAAGGTGGACAAAGGCCGAACTGGCAATAGAAAAAATGAAAGAGGCAAAGTTAATCTCAACCGGATGGTCATGGATTTCACTTTCCTGCTCCTGCTCCTTTTTTTGAGTCTCAGTTTTTTCCTCTGCCTTGATTTCCTGTTCAGCACCCTCAGTAAAACGCCTCTTATCCTTTACTATAAATGAATCCTTATCTTGTTCTTCCATAATAACACACCTCCCTTAATATATATCTTGTGGATAGATTTTTATCACAATGAAATTTCAAATGCAAGTGGCTATAACTCTCAGGCATTGACTATTGAGACAATTCGTAACAAAACCTTAACATTCCTGTCATAACCACGCAATTTAAACATTGTATAACTCTATATATTATTAAAAGAATAAAAAAGGAGGTGAAGTAGAAGGCAGAAGGCAGAAGGCAGAAGCAAGAAGTTAGAATGACAACAGACTATAAAAATAACAAGGAGCAAGAGAAATGAGAAAAATCTTATTCATAGCAATCATATTACTGATGCTGGCAACTACGACTTATGCACAGGATTTCAGGTTTGGTGAGGAGACCAAGGGGGTGAAGGTCAAGATCAGTGATGACACCGATATTACAACAAGGATACGACTTCAACCAAGGCTCGATATGGGAGACCTTATAAAGAGCGAGGATGGAAAGTCTTATGAATCTGAAATGGATATGTATATCAGGAGGATTCGTCTGGAGTTCGGCGGACAGCTTGCACAGAATTTAAAATACAGTCTCATATTTGAGGCAGATAAGAACGGGAAGACAGCCTCCAGCGGGTCTCCGACGAACGAGGTTAAGGTGCAATACGCAAATATTGAATACAAATTTGATGACCTGCTGAATGTTAGGTTCGGCAAGGCCAAACTACCTTATTCCCGTGTCTCTCTGACCTCTTCGTCAAAACAACTCATCATAGAAAGAGCGGCCTCTACTGAGGCGGCCAAGAAGCTTTTTGATGATTATTATCAGCCTCACCTTCTTATTAACGGCAAATTATATGAGGGGGTAGTCGCATATAATCTTGCAATTGGGGATGGATGGGAGCCTAATTCTACTATTTATTCAGGCCCCCCTGCAACGACCATCCATAAATCCGCTCCCTTATATATTGCCCGTGTAGAGATTTCACCGGCCGGATGGGCTGAACACAGCCAGAGCGATGCACACCTCGGCACGGGACATCATCTGACAATCGGGGCTAACTATGCAGTACAGAATGGGATTGAATATAAGAATAACGGATATCAGGAAGACAGGACACTTACCGGTTTCGATATTTCAGGACACTGGAATGCGATAACAGGCCAGTTTGAGTATAACTCATGGCAGGAAGACTCAACTGACCCGAGCAGAAGTGTTAAGGAACCAAAAGGCTGGTATGCCCAGGCCGGTTATTATATCGCCGGAGTTAATATTGAACCTGTAATCCGCTATGAAGTATATGACCAGGACTCCAACAGCAAAAACAAGCAGGAAAAGACTACAACAGCCGGGGCTAACTGGTACGCAAAGGGTCACAGCTTTAAGGTGGGACTAAACTGGGCACATACAATGTATGATGCCGGTGCAAGCGGTGCACTTGCCAATGATGATAAAAAAGATGTTTATCAGGTTCAGGCTCAGATGTACTTCTGACACCCACTTAAAATGAAAATCCCCCTTAATCCCCCTTTAGAAAAGGGGGCTGGGGGGATTTGAAAAGGAGATTTAAAGATGAAAAAAATAATAGCAAGTCTGGCAGCAGGGAGCATAGTAGTTATGTCTACAATGGCTTATGCTGCACAGATAATTAAAATAGACGGTTCATCCACAGTTTTTCCAATAACAGAGGCAGTGGCAGAAGAATTCCAGAAAGTTGTAAAAGGTCAGACTAAGGTAACAGTCGGTATATCCGGTACGGGCGGCGGTTTTAAAAAGTTCTGTGCCGGTGAGACAGATATTAGTGATGCCTCAAGGCCGATAAAACCATCTGAGGTTGAACTCTGCAAAAAGAATGACATAGAGTACATCGAACTACCGGTTGCTTATGATGGATTAGCTGTGATGGTCAATCCAAAAAACAACTGGGTTGATTATATGACAGTGAAAGAATTAAAAAAGATATGGGAGCCGGCAGCCCAGGGAAAGATTAAGAAGTGGAATCAGATCCGCCCGAACTGGCCGGATAAGGAGATTCACCTGTTCGGCCCAGGGGTTGATTCAGGCACCTATGATTACTTCACAGAGGCCGTAGTAGGAAAGGAACATTCAAGCCGCGGTGACTATACATCAAGTGAAGATGACAATGTCCTTGTTCAGGGTATTGCTACAGATACCTCTGCTCTTGGTTTCTTTGGCGTGGCATACTTTGAAAATAACAAAGACAGGTTAAAACTAGTGGCCATTGATGATGAGAATGATGCAAATGGTAAAGGTCCGTTTTTACCGGAATATGACAATGTAGTAAACGGCATCTACCAGCCTCTGGCAAGGCCCTTATTTATCTATGTAAACAGGAAGACTGCTGACAAGACAGAGGTAAAGAATTTTGTTGATTTTTATTTGAAAAACAGCGGTACCCTCTCAAAAGAGGTCGGTTATATCTCCCTGCCGGCAAAGGCTTACGATCTCGTCCTCAGGCGGTTTGAGAAACACACAACAGGTTCTGTATTCGGCGGCCACGGTTCTGAGGTTGGCGTAAAGATAGAGCAACTTTTGCAGAAGGAATAAGGATTCAATTTGTCGGTTTGTTAAAAGGGGCACTTATTATAGTGCCCTTTTTTGTTTGTAACGGCATTATAACAAACCTGTAACATGGTTGTAACACAAGTCTGTTAACTTATTAAGTTGAACTCAGTTAAAAGATTAGGATAGAATACTTTGACAAGTTATTCTAATAAAGTTAAGGATGTTGAAAGGAAAATGGTAACGTAACATGAAAAGAATAGTTTCTGGCTTAATAATCGGAGTATTTATCATCTCATTAACAGCATCAGCATGGGCGGGTGATTCGTTACTAAAGACACTGCAAAAGAAGGGGGTAATAAGCGAGGAGGAGTATGTCTCTCTTCTGGCAGAACAGCAGAAAGAGGCCAAGTCAAACATCCCAAAGGCCCTTGATGGTTTAAGCATCGGGGGGGTTGCTTTTATTGATTATTCCATCGGTACCAAAGATAAAAACGGGACAGACTATAACAGGATCGTACTGACAAGGGGCTATATAAATATTAAAAAGGATATAACCCCATGGTTAAAGGTGAGGATAACACCGGATGTAACACAGATTACAAAAACATCCAATTCGCAATATGGTGATTTAGAGCTGAGGATGAAATACTACTATGCAGACTTCCTGCTCACTGATGGTGATTTGTTTACTGAAAATGTAATACGTGTAGGGCTTGCCCAGATTCCATGGATTGACTTCCTGGAAAATATCAACACTTACAGAATGCAGGGGTCTCAGTTTCAGGAGAGGTTCGGGAATATTAATTCCGCTGACATAGGCATCAGTTTGATCGGCAATTTTGGCGGTAAGCTCAGCAGGGAAACACAGGAAGAAGTTGGTTACAGCACACCGTACTCAGGAAAATATGGCGGATACTATATAGGAATTTATAACGGGAGCGGGTACAATGCTGTTGAAGAAAACATGGATAAAGTAGTTGAAGGAAGAATTACATTACGGCCATTGCCGAACCTCTTGCCCGGGCTTCAGCTATCTTACTTTGGGGTAAACGGCAAAGGCAATAAGTCTGCAAAACCGGATTGGCAGACGCATACAGGCCTCCTTAGTTTTCAGAATAAGTACATGGTCCTTACAGGTGAATATGCCGAGGCAAAAGGAAATCAGAAGGGTGAAGATGAAAAAGACAAGCGGGGATTCTCTCTGTTCGGTGACTTTAAAATTCCTTTCACAAATAACCTTAATTTTATTGCACGGTATGATGAATGGGACCCGGACGCTTATGCAAATAATGATGAAGAGAGTGTGATGGTCGGCGGTTTAAGCTACCGTCTCTCAGGAAACAACACTATACTTGCGGATTATGAAGTGAGAGGCTATCGTAACCCTGCTGACACAGATGATCATAAGGGACAGCTTGTTTATCAATTGAGTTTTTAAAAAAAGGAGAAGAAAATACTATGGATAAAAAGACTGTACTAT
>JACRGV010000142.1 GCA_016212215.1 Nitrospirota bacterium | reverse complement strand
GTATGTATGTCCAGAATTATGATCCTGTGATGAACATGTGGATGAACTACTGGACTGACCTGTTGCCTGCGGATGGTCAGTGGCATGAGGTGTGGCTGAGGGTGCCTTTCTGGGCCGGCAACAACAGTATATGGCCTGGTTCTGAGGAAGTACGTACGAGGCTGCGCTTCTGGACAGAGGATGGTTCAGGTGTGTTGGTGGATATGGATAACCTGACTAATGATTGCATGTGGTGTCAATCATTCTTAGGAGATTCTGATGGAGACAATGTACCTAATACGGTTGACAACGCACCGCAGGTTTATAACCCGGATCAACTTGATTCCGACAATGACGGCGTTGGAGACGTGGCAGATGCTTATCCTCTGGATCCTGTAATGTCAGAACCTGATCCATTAATTCCGCCTACTGATGGAAGCTCTAATATCGGCACAGCAGGCGGAACGTTCAGTACGATGGATAATACGATGGATATTCAGATACCTCAGGGTACTGTAACAACAGACACCACTATTACCATTGCACAACCGGTATTAAATCCGGGCAATCTTATTGTAGAAACGGATAATGGCGGTGGAGAGCTAATAGCAGAATATGTATTAATTCCTGATGGTATTCAATTTAACGGCCAGGTTACTCTGGTCTTCCATTACGATGAACAGTATGAGAATACAAACCTTGGGGTGTACTTATATAATCCATCTTCAGGAATATATGAACTCATCCCATCTGTTAGAGATTCGGTATTAAATACACTAACTATAGACGTGTCGCATTTCTCCACGTATGCAGTAATTCAGCTTTCTGATTCAACTCCGCCTGCTATTGGAATAACCTTGCAGCCAGTGCCTAACTCAGCAGGCTGGAACAATACCATTGTAACCGCATCCTTTGCCTGCTCTGATGCAGATTCCGGTATTGCCGTATGTCCTGTACCTGTAACGGTTAGTGACGAAGGAGAAGGACAGGTAATCACTGGAACCGCGGTTGATATTGCAGGCAACAGTGCTGTCGCTTCAATAAGCATAAATATTGATAAAACTCCTCCTATCATTAATTGTCCAATAGATACAGAGATACTTGCGATGGAACTTACCGGTGCACCTGTATATGCTTCGGGTATTCAGACATTCCTTACAGGGGCAACTGCTATAGACATAAACCATGTAATATCTATTTCTAATAATGCACCTGACTTCTTCCCGATCGGGCAGACAACTCTTACCTTTACAGCAACGGATATTGCCGGCAATCAGAGTATATGTACTGCGAGTGTAACAGTTGTAAATCCACCGCCCGTTTTGGATATAATATCCGATCAAATAGTTCAGGAAGGACAGATGCTCGTATTCAATATCAGCGCCTCTGATCCTAACGACCCTTCAGGAAGCGGATTAACCTATTGGGCAGATGGATTACCATTGAATGGAACTATTGATCCATTAACCGGAATATTCCATTATACTCCTTCTTATGATGTATCAACATACCAGTTCAACAGCTTCTTTGATGTAATCTTTTACGTTAGTGATGGAACGAGTACGGTCTCTATGCCGGTGCATATAACAGTTAATAATGTTAACCGGCCTCCTGTTGCGAATGCCGGAATAGACCTTCATCTGGAGTGTGCCGGGGCATCGTGTCCGGTTGTACTTGATGGGGCCGGCTCAACTGATCCGGATTCACTACATGGAACTCAGGATGATATTGTACAATACCGCTGGTTTGAAGGAGAAAGGCTCTTGGGAACAGGTATAACAATAGTAACTGATCTGATTATGGGTGTTCATGATATTACATTGAAGGTAATTGATTTAGCCGGAGCAGAAGGTACTGATACAATTAGAGTAACATTAGACCCTGCACATCTCTCCATGTTTATGATAGAGAAGGCAGAGGTAGACTGGCCAAAGACATCTGGGCAAATGGCAGAGGTTAAATTACACGGGAAGCTTGCATTGCCGGTAGGGCTTTTATTGGGAGAAGTATCGCCTGTCGGCAGAACAGGGCTTGACCTTGCCGGACAGTCCGGCATTTTAGATCAAACTGTAAATTTTACGGCTAAAGGAAGTGATGGGGAAAAATGGGAATATAAGGCAAATCCTACAGGAACCGGTATCCAGGACTTCTTTATCCATTGGAAGGGAACAAAATTTAATTACTCAGGTCTGGTTCATTTAGAAACTGAATTTATTGCCATTAGCCAGACAGCATTATCGCTTAAGCTGGGAAGTATTACAGAACCGGTCACACTGCAGATTAAAGATATAATTGTTTCAATAGATAGTTCAGGTAATGTTACAACATCAGTACCGTACGAAATTGATGAAGATGGTGAGATTACACTTACTCTCCCATTTGAATTGACCCCTGATCAGACAATAATTCTAACAATAGGGATTCAGCCTCCTTTGAATATTCATGTAGGTGACTACTATACTCCTGCGAGCGGTAAATTTGAAATAAAGGCAAAGGTAAATCCCGGCAGCCTGACAGGGGCCAGCCGACCGGCAGAACTTGGAATGAATCTGGCATTAGGTACAGAGGGATTCCCAGGATCAGTAGTGGTTTCCGGTACAGATTGGGACAAACTCTCAGTTAAGGAGTGGAAGGCTGAATTAGAAAAGTGATTTTAGATGTAAATATTTTTGTTGACAATTCTGCCTAAGTATAATAATGTAAGTCAACCTTTAATTTAGCCCGGTGAGGCTAAGAAGGAAATGGAAATGTTAAACAAGAATTACACTAATATAACGATAAAAACCTTCTCATCTGAAAATAGGTGAGGAGGTTTTTTTTTGCGTGAAACGTCATGAAACGGGGTTTCACAAAGGGCAATGAAAATAGTAAACAGTAAGCAGTGAGCAGTGAACAGTAAAGGCAGGTCTTTATCTGCTATCTGCTAACTGCTAACTGCTTACTTGGGGTTATTTTGGGATGAACCCACATGAACCAGGGTTCACAAAGGGCCATGAAAATCAGCGGGACAAGAAAGTCCCGCCTATCCTCGTTGATATGGATAGGCGGGGTTTTCTTACCCCGCCGGAGGGATTTTCGGATGAATATGCAAGAAAACATAATCATGGATAGTATAGGCATTGGAAGGGCGCTTAACCGTATCGCCCATGAGATAATTGAACGGAATCATGGGACGGACGGGCTTGTGCTTGTGGGAATTCGTACATGCGGCGCCCATCTTGCAAAACGTTTATCAGCTAAGATAATGGAGATTGAAAAATCAGATGTACCTGTCGGGATACTTGATATAACGCTCTACAGGGATGATGTTATGACCAAGAAAGGACATCCGGCATTGAGGAAGACTGAGATACCATTTGATATCTCAGGCAAGATTGTTGTGCTTGTGGATGATGTCCTCTACACAGGAAGGACTATAAGGGCCGCAATGGATGGCTTAATGGACCTTGGACGGCCTGACATGATTCAACTGGCTGTGCTGATAGACAGAGGACACAGGGAACTTCCAATAAGGGCAGACTACGCAGGAAAGAATGTCCCCACCTCCGTAACAGCAAAGATAAAAGTCCTGCTGTCTGAAGAGGGGAATGAAGACAGGGTTGTTATCAGGGAATAAGATAGTAAGCAGTGAGCAGAAGTAAGGCAGGCTGAAGGTGGATAGACTGAAGGCTGAAGCAAGAAGTTAGAAGCAAGATTAAGAAATAAGGAGCAAAACAAGAATTCCCCCTCCCTTGACGGGAGGGGGTAGGGGGAGGGTGAGCATTGGCTCACCTTAGGCTGAAGGTGCAAAGTGGAATTGAATAGAAAAGACCTGCTTGAGATAAAGGGATTAGATCGGGATGAGATAAATTTATTCCTTGATACTGCTGAGTCATTTAAAGAAGTTACAGGAAGGGATATAAAGAAAGTCCCAACGTTGCGTGGTAAAACAGTGGTGAACCTTTTCTTTGAACCGAGTACTCGGACAAGGACATCCTTTGAACTCGCGGCAAAGAGGCTTTCTGCTGATGTAATAAACTTTTCTGTTTCAACCAGCAGTGTCACTAAAGGGGAGACGCTTCTAGATACTGCAAGAAACATAGAGGCAATGAGGTCGGACTTTATTGTTATCCGCCATTCCGCATCAGGCGCACCACACCTGCTTGCTCAACAACTTAAAAGTTCAGTTATCAATGCAGGGGACGGTTTTCATGAACACCCCACACAGGCATTGCTTGACATGTTTACCATTCGTGAAAAAAAGGGGAGGCTTGAAGGGTTAAAGGTTGTGATAATCGGTGATATTACTCACAGTCGTGTGGCGAGGTCGAACATATATGGCCTGACGAGGCTTGGTGCAGAGGTGTGTGTAGCCGCCCCTCCGGCCCTTATTCCGGTTGACATAGAATTATCAGGCGTTTCTGTTTATTATAATCTTACTGAAGCAATTAAAGATGCTGATGTAATAATGGTGTTGAGGATTCAGTTAGAACGCCAGGGCAAGAATTACTTTCCGGGCCTCAGGGAATATGCAAGACTATTCTGCTTAACTGCTGAGAAGGTAAAATATGCAAAAGAGGACGTCATGGTGATGCACCCAGGCCCGATCAACCGCGGTATAGAAATATCACCGGAGGTTGCTGACGGGCTGTCTTCTGTAATACTTGAACAGGTTACAAATGGGATCGCAGTGAGGATGGCAGCGTTGTATTTGCTGAGTGGAAACAGGGATAGAAGTTAGAGGCAAGAAGTAAGACTAAGAAAAGCAGAAGCAAGAAATTAGAAGCAGGAAAAACATTCTCTCCCCTTCAAGGGGAAATCACAAGATTATCCCCCTCCCTTGACGGGAGGGGGCAGGGGGAGAGTGAACGAAGGATATACCATTATGGACATTCTAATCAAAAACGGCCGCATAATAGATCCGGCAAATAATATAGATGAGATTGCTGATATTCTTATTCAGGAAGGAAGGGTTTCTAAGATTGCCTGCAACCTTTCTCCAGATGCAGGAGTTGAGACTATAGATGCCACCGGTCAGCTTGTAGTTCCAGGGTTTATTGATATGCATACACATCTGCGCGAACCCGGGTATGAGTACAAGGAGACTATAAAGACCGGGACTATGGCCGCGGCTGCAGGCGGTTTCACTACTATCTGCTGTATGCCGAACACCAAGCCTGTAAATGACTCCCAGTCTGTGACTAAATTTATTATAAACAAGGCGATGACAGAGGGACTCGTGAACGTACTGCCGGTTGGTGCAATTACTAAGGGCTGTGAAGGTTTAGAGATAACTGAGATGGCTGAGCTTAAAGAGGCAGGCTGTGTGGCTGTATCTGATGATGGGAAACCGGTTATGAGTAGTCTGGTAATGCGAAGGGCATTGGAATATGCTAAGATGTTTCAGTTGCCGGTTATCTCTCATTCTGAAGATATAAGCCTGACAGAAGATGGTGTTATGAATGAAGGTTCGGTTTCTACAGAACTTGGGTTGAGGGGAATACCGGATGCATCTGAAGATGTAATGGTTGCAAGGGATATTTTACTCGCCGAACTTACAGGTTCTCATGTCCATATTGCCCATATAAGTACAAGCGGCTCTGTTGATATTGTACGCCAGGCGAAACAGCGGGGTATAAATGTTACTGCTGAAACCTGCCCCCATTACATGGCACTTACTGATGAGGCTGTCAGGGGTTATAACACCAATGCAAAGATGAAGCCTCCGCTAAGGAGAAAGAAAGATGTTAATGCTGTAATAGCAGGGCTTAAGGATGGAACCATTGATGTAATAGCAACAGACCATGCCCCTCACTCGCAGGAAGAGAAGGAAAGGGAGTTTGACTATGCACCATTCGGCATAATTGGACTTGAGACAGCCTTTGCGATTGTTTTCCAACTTGTTGAACAAGGTGAATTATCACTGAGAGATTTGATCGTCATGATGTCGGTCAGGCCTGCTCAAATACTTGGTGTAGAAAAGGGATCCCTTGGGATAGGGGCGGTTGCAGATGTAACGATTATCAACCCAAATACAACATGGGTTGTGGAAGCTGAGAACATAAAATCAAAGAGTAGGAATACACCATTCTATGGGCAGAAGTTGAAAGGAAAAGTGAATACAACTATCGTAGCGGGTAGCATTGTTTATCGAGGATAGAAGTTAGAAGTAAGAAGTAAGAAGGAGAAAGGCAGAAGCAAGAAATAGTCTCCCTCCCCTTCAAGGGGAGGGTTAGGGTGGGGATGGGGTTTTTATGATGAAAAACAAAAAGGCAATATTAGCTCTTGCTGATGGAACTATATTTGAAGGATACTCCTTTGGTGCTGAGGGTGAGGCAGGCGGAGAGGTTGTGTTTAATACGAGTATGGCCGGGTATCAGGAGATACTGACTGACCCTTCATATAAAGGCCAGATGGTAACAATGACATATCCACACATAGGAAACTATGGTGTCAATGAAGAAGATATTGAATCTTCAAGACCACATTTATCGGGCTTTATTGTAAAAGAGGCGGCACAGTATCCGAGCAACTGGCGTTCGCAGAAGACACTTCAAGAGTATCTGAAAGGATATGGTGTTGTTGGTATCCAAGGTATTGATACGCGTGCACTTACACGTCTGCTCAGGGATACAGGTTCCATTGAGGGGGTTATTTCTACTAATGATAACAGTCCCGAAGAACTGGTCAGAAAGGCACAATCAGCATCCGGAATTGTAGGGCATGATTTGGTTAAAGAGGTGACGTGTGAGAGAGCATACAAATGGGAAGAAAATCCCCCTCTCATCCCCCCCCCCTCCTGCCTCCCCCCACAAGGGGAGGGGAGACGAATTCATTTTAAAATTCCCCCTCCCTTGACGGGAGGGGGGCAGGGGGAGGGTGAGCTTAGCTTCAACGTAGTAGTCTACGACTTCGGCGTTAAGTGGAACATCCTTCGTATGCTGTCACAATACGGTTGTGATGTAACAGTAGTGCCTGCATCTACAACGGCAGAGGATGTATTGTCAATGAATCCGGACGGTATACTTTTATCAAACGGCCCCGGTGACCCTGAGGCTGTTACATACAGCATAGAAAATATCAGGAAACTTATTGGAAGGAAACCTATTTTCGGTATCTGCCTTGGTCATCAGATTTTAGGTCTTGCTCTCGGCGGGAAGACCTATAAATTGAAGTTCGGCCATCATGGGGGAAATCAACCTGTGATGGACCTGTCAACTAGGAAGGTAGAGATAACCGCTCAGAATCACAACTTTGCAGTGGATATAAATTCTATAGGAAGTGATGTTGAACTGACACATATAAACCTGAACGATCAGACAGTAGAGGGGATGCGCCATAAGAGATACCCGGTGTTCTCTGTTCAATACCACCCTGAATCATCCCCGGGTCCGCATGATTCATGGTATCTGTTTGACAGGTTTAGGGAGATGATGAGAGGAGAAAGATGTTAGAAGCAAGACGCAAGAAGTTAGAAACAAGAAGTTAGAAGTTAGATGCAAGACAAGAATTCCCTCCCCGACTTTTTAATTTATGGGGGAGGGTTGGGGTGGGGATGGGGTTAATAGATATATGCCAAAACGTACTGACATTAAAAAGATACTGATTATAGGTTCAGGGCCTATTATTATTGGACAGGCTTGTGAATTTGACTATTCCGGGACGCAGTCATGCAAGGCACTGAAGGAAGAGGGTTATCAGGTGGTTTTGATAAACAGTAATCCTGCGACTATTATGACAGACCCTGAGTTTACGGACAGTACATACATTGAGCCTATTACACCTGAAATCGTGGAGATGATTATTGAAAAGGAGAGACCTGATGCAGTCCTTCCTACTATGGGGGGACAGACAGCATTAAATGTTGCATCAGCACTATTCCGCAGTGGAGTGTTGGATAAGTATGGTGTGGAACTTATAGGTGCGAAATACGACTCCATTGATAAGGCAGAGGACAGGGAGAAGTTCAAGGAGGCAATGATTAAGATAGGGTTGTCTGTACCGAGAAGCGGTGTCGCGAAGTCTGTTGATGAGGCACTGAAGATTGCTGAAGGTATTGGATTTCCCTTAATTGTCAGACCTTCTTTTACTATGGGTGGTACAGGCGGCGGTGTTGCATATAACATAGAAGAGTATCAGGAGGTTGTGAAATGGGGGCTTGATGCAAGCCCGATGAGAGAGATTCTTATTGAACAGTCTCTTCTTGGATGGAAAGAGTATGAACTTGAAGTGATGCGCGACCTTTCTGATAATGTGGTTATTATCTGTTCCATTGAGAATTTCGATCCAATGGGAGTCCATACCGGCGACAGCATTACAGTTGCACCGGCCCAGACCCTTACGGATAAGGAATATCAGATAATGCGTAATGCAGCGATCAAGATTATCCGCGAGATCGGAGTGGAGACAGGCGGGTCTAATATTCAATTTGCTGTAAACCCGGCAAATGGGGATATGACTATAATTGAGATGAATCCGAGGGTGTCGCGCAGTTCTGCACTTGCATCAAAGGCAACCGGTTTTCCCATTGCAAAGATTGCTGCAAAACTGTCGGTAGGATATACGCTTGATGAGATACGAAACGATATAACACGTGTCACCCCTGCATCCTTTGAGCCTATGATAGATTATGTAGTTGTAAAGATACCAAGGTTTACCTTTGAGAAATTCCCGCAGGCTGACCAGACCCTGACTACACAGATGAAATCAGTCGGTGAGGTTATGGCAATCGGCAGGACATTTAAAGAGTCATTGCAAAAGGCAATAAGGTCGCTGGAGATTGATAAGTATGGTTTTAGCGAGGCTGAAGCAAGAAGTAAGAAGCAAGAAGTAAGAGAACAGAAGTTAGAAGTTAGAAGTAAGAAGTTAGAAGAATTTACGGATATTATTGAGCTTATAAAAGAAAAATTAAAGATTCCAAACTGGGAGAGGCTGTGGTATGTGGCTGATGCAATGAGATGCGGGATGGGTGTTGCGGATATTTACAGAATATCAAATATAGATCCGTGGTTCCTTGAGCAGATACGGGAGATTGTTGAAGCGGAGGAAGAAATCAGAAGCAAGATGCAAGAAGTAAGAAGTAAGATAAAAGAAGTAAGAAGCGGGGAGCAGGAAGACGGAAGGCTGAAGGAAGATTCTCTTCGCATGGCTAAGGAGTTTGGATTCTCTGATCACCGGATTTCGGAGCTTCTTGAAATCAGTGAGGGTGAGGTAAGGAAACTTCGTGAGGAGCAGGGAATTTATCCTGTTTATAAAAGGGTGGACACATGTGCCGCGGAGTTTGAGGCACACACACCATATCTGTATTCAACGTATGAACGACCGTTCTATAAGGTTCAACATGATGAAAATTCTCTCCCCTTCAAGGGGAGGGACAGGGTGGGGATGGGGTTAACATTTAATGATTGTGAATTAAAGCCTACCGACAGAAACAAGGTCATTATCCTTGGCGGAGGCCCAAACAGGATTGGACAGGGGATTGAGTTTGATTACTGCTGTGTGCACGGTGCCTTTGCCTTAAAAGATGCGGGTTACGAGACTATAATGGTAAACTGCAATCCTGAGACTGTCAGCACTGACTATGATACATCAGACAGACTTTATTTTGAACCATTAACAGAAGAAGATGTGTTAAACATAATCCGCATAGAAAAACCGATTGGAGTTATAGTACAGTTCGGGGGGCAGACCCCGCTTAAACTTTCAGTCCCGCTTGAAAGGGCTGGGATTAAGATACTTGGGACATCTCCTGATGCCATAGACAGGGCAGAAGACAGGGAACGATTCCGTGAACTTTTAAATAAACTTGGTCTTAGACAGCCGGAAAGCGGAATAGCACGGTCTGAAGAAGAGGCGGTTGCGATTGCTGATAGGATAAGCTATCCTGTTCTTGTCAGGCCGTCTTATGTACTCGGCGGCCGTGCAATGGAGATTGTTTATGATGAAAAGGGCCTGCGTGAATATATCACTCATGCAGTAAAGGCATCTCCCAAACATCCTGTCCTGATAGATAAATACCTTGAAGATGCAATTGAGATTGATGTTGATGTAATCTCTGACGGGGATGATGTTGTAATCGGCGGGATAATGGAACATATTGAAGAGGCAGGCGTACATTCAGGTGACAGTGCCTGCTCTATTCCGCCTTTTTCCATCACTTCTGAAATGAAGGAGAATATCAGACAGCAGGCTTATGCACTTGCAAGAGAACTTAATGTAATCGGACTCATGAATATCCAGTTTGCAATTAAAGAAGACATATTGTATGTATTAGAGGTTAATCCGAGGGCATCAAGGACTGTACCCTTTGTGAGCAAGGCTATCGGGGTACCGCTTGCACAGCTTGCCGCAAAGGTGATGGTTGGAAAAAAATTAAAAGACCTGGGTTTTGACAAGGAAAAGGAGATACAGCATATTGCAGTTAAAGAGGCTGTGTTCCCATTTTCAAAGTTCCCCGGTGTGGATACATTGTTAGGCCCGGAGATGAAGTCTACAGGCGAGGTAATGGGTATTGACACTGATTTCGGTGCGGCATTTGCAAAGGCACAGTCAGCCGCATCACTTGCACTTCCTGTCTCAGGTACGGTATTTATTAGTGTAAAAGATAAGGATAAACCGGCCTGTACAGAAATTGCGGTGAGGCTTATTAAAGAAGGTTTCAACATTGAGGCAACACGTGGAACTGCAAATTACCTGATCGAAAATGGTATAAATGTCAGTATAGTAAACAAGGTAAAAGAAGGAAGGCCGGATATTGTAGACCACATCAAAAATGGCGACATAGCAATGGTGGTAAACACTGTAGGAGATAAGACAGCAAAGAATGATTCTTATTCAATAAGAAGGACGACACTTCTGAAGGGTATCCCATATTACACTACAATGGCCGGAGCAAAGGCAGCAGTGAGCGGGATAGAGGCTTTGAAAGAAAGGGCAATTGAAATAAAGAGTCTGCAAGAGTATCATAAAAGACAGTAAGCAGTAAGCAGTAAGCAGTAAGCAGTGAGCAGAAGTAAGAAGTTAGAAGCAAGAAGTTAGAAAAAACAGAAAGGAAACCGGAGGGGCAACGATGAAGAGGCCGATGACAAAAGAGGGGTTTAACAAATTAAAGGAAGAGCTTGAACGGCTTAAAAAGGTTGAGCGTCCTAAAAATATACAGGATATTGCTGAGGCAAGGGCACATGGAGACCTCTCTGAAAATGCAGAATATTCAGCCGCAAAAGAGAGACAGTCCTTTATTGCAGGACGTATGCAGGAACTGGAATATAAGATTGCAACTGCTGAGGTCATTGACTCATCGTCTTTCACATCTGATAAGGTTGTGTTCGGTGCTACAGTATCACTAATAGACCTCTTCAAGGGTGAGGCCAAGAAATATAAGATTGTCGGAGAAGATGAGGTGGATTTAAAAAACGGTAGAATATCATTAGCCTCTCCTGTGGGTAAGGCGTTGATAGGAAACAGGATCGGCGATATCGTTACCATCAAAGCCCCTGCAGGTGATAGAGAATATGAAATACAAGGAATCTCCTTCGAGGAATGAAAGCAAGGGTATTTTCAAATTCATGTCTGCAGGGACAATACTTTAAACTTATAATCCTACCGCCGGTAAGATTACACATATTACCCGGTCAGTTTGTAATGATAAGGGTCACATCTTCAGATACCATTACAGACCCGCTTCTATCAAGACCATTCAGCATCCATAGGCAGGCAATGGATGGAAGCATTGAGATACTTTATAAAGTTGTCGGTAAGGGAACAGACCTCCTTACACACCTGAGAAAAGGCGACTACATAGAACTCCTCGGCCCGCTTGGCAATGGATTTCCAATCGGAGAAAATAAACGGGACAAGAATGTCCCGCCTATCCTTGATAATGTGGATAGGCGGGGTTTTCCAACCCCGCAGGATGGAATTGCGGATGAACCGCTCATGAGCCGTGGACTCACAAAGGAGAATGAAAATCCCCCCCTTAGTTTAAGGGGGGGCATGGGGGGGGTATTTTCGGATGAAACCCTTATCATCGCCGGCGGCATAGGCATAGCACCCATGCTTTGTCTCATTGAAACAATAAAATCATCTAATCCTGAAACTACGATTAAAGTTTTTTTAGGCGGCAGAGGTCAAGAAGATCTGCTATGTGTTGAAGAATTGAAGTCCCTTACTTCTAATATTTTCCTCACTACTAATGACGGCTCTATAGGTACAAAGGGATATGTAACCGATGCACTGCATGAGTATCTCCACAAAATTAACAGTGATGGGGCACATACGCGAATCACGGTTTACGCCTGCGGCCCTACTCCAATGCTAAGAAAGGTATTGGAACTTACAGAACGGCAAACTATCCAGTGTTTCACAAAGGGGCATGAAAATCAGCAGGACAAAAATGTCCCGCCTATCCTCATAGAAATGGATAGGCGGGGTTTTCTTACCCCGCCGGAAGGATTTTCGGATGAGCATATCAGTATAGAAACCTACGTTTCCCTTGAATCCGCAATGGCCTGTGGAATAGGACTTTGCATGGGATGTGTTGTAAAAAAGAAAGACAATGGATATCTGCTTGTTTGCAAGGATGGGCCGGTGTTTAAAGGGGATGAGATAGAGTTGGGGACGTAAGAAGTAAGATGTAAGAAGTAAGAGACATTATGAACTGGGCACTTACAAAGGGAAATGAAAATCCCCCCCTTTGTTCAAGGGGGGCATGGGGGGGTATTTTCGGATGAACCCTCATGAGCCTTCGGCTCACAAAGGTACATGAAAATGAGGCTCAGGATGAAACAACCCCACCCTCACCCGGACCCTCTCCCTGAGGGAGAGGGTGCTTAGTTTTTATCCCCTCCCCTTCAAG
>JACRGV010000141.1 GCA_016212215.1 Nitrospirota bacterium | reverse complement strand
CCCCCCCAAGCCCCCCCTTGTTAAGGGGGGGAAAGTTCCTTTGGTGCTCAATGGCCAACGGCAATCCCCCCCTTTGTTCAAGGGGGGGCATGGGGGGGTTATTTTCGGATGAACCGTCATGAGCGGGGCGCTCACAAAGGGAAATGAAAATAGTAAACAGTAAGCAGTGAGCAGTAAACAGGAAAGGCAGTCTTTATCTGCTAACTGCTAACTGCTTACTTGGGGTCATTTTCGGATGACATACAAATAAAGACAGGAGGTGTAGGATGCTATCGGTGAAAGGTATTTTTAAGGATGGAAAGGTGATTATTCAGGAGGAGGTGAAAACTGAGAACGAGGTTAATGTGATAGTCACATTTTTGGAAGATGTAAAGGCAAATGTTGTAAGAAAACTTGATATAGAAAAGTTCTCGTTTAAAAAAAGCAGGGAGATGTTGTCAGACTATAAGGGATCACTAAGTGACGCAATTATAGAAGAACGTCGGAGCGCCGTATGAAGGCATTTCTTGATACATCTTCTCTAATCAAGCTCTACCATCAGGAAGAGGGGTCTGACTTTGTAATAGAGACCCTTTCTAAGGATGTTGAAGAAATATTTCTATCAGAGCTTGCTCTCATAGAGTTCCGCTCTGCCCTATGGAAGAAAATAAGGGAAAAGGAGATGGAAAAGAATACCGCCATTGAGGTTATCAAATATTTCCAGAATGACTGTAACAAATTCCAATGGATTCTGTTACATTCAAATCTTGTAAAGTCAGCCTCACAATTATTAATGAACTATGGCGGAAGAGGCTTAAGAACTTTGGATTCCCTGCAGCTCGCAACAGCCTTAACTTTAAAGGAAGAAGAATGTATCTTTCTTACCTCTGATAAGTTGCTTCAGACATTGTTCGTAGAAGAGCGGCTTAAAGTTTTGTAGCATACGCAGCCTGTAGTGCTAAATTACAACCCCTTTTTCCTGATTCTGAAACAAAAATGCCCGCCTGTGGCATGAAACCACATTTTAGATTCCCCCCTATACAAAATATCCCGAATCCGTATATAATATCCCTTCGTATTTTGTGAAGGCAAGCAGACCGTTTTAACAACAGTGAATAATTATTAGCAACCGGTGAAGATTAAAAAGGAGGAAATGCTTATGGAAAAGAAAGTAGTTGAAAGTGTGTCGGAATGGTCCGGCGTGTTAAAAGATTTTTTCCGACAAATTCATGATGGAAGTATTACAAAATCTGAGTTTCAAGATTTTCTTGTCCATAGGAAACCGTTTCAAAAACCTGATATTGTCACTGAATGGGAAGATTTTTATCGTGATATTGGAATTAATTGCGACCTTTCAAGCGTGCTGATCCCGAATGACCCAGGCGGTTTTTCTCGGGTGCTTTTCGTGGTTGCTGAGGTTACGCCTCAGTGGATTTACGATAAAAGCAACGAACTATTCCCTTGCTGGAAGTGGACTGAGGGAAATTTGGATGAGATTATTATTTCAGAGAGAATTGCTAAAAACCGGCCTTATGCCATCAGAGTCCGTGACCGCGTCGAGGCAGATGAGGAATTAAAGAACCACTCTGCCTATGATATTAAGGATCAAATGACTTATGAAACCTTTGAAGAACGAATGGTTCACGAACTTAAGTTCTTCAAAGAAACGGGTGAACATCTTGATAGATTAAATGTCACACTTTGCGCAGGTTCGTGTTATTATTTTGGTTATGTGCCGCGCATACGCTGGTATGACGGAAAATTACTGGTCAGCCGCTATCGTTTTGAGGACCGTGACGACCGCGTGCGTCCACGTGTAGTTGTTTCTTAGC
Source organism: Nitrospirota bacterium (assembly GCA_016212215.1). NCBI lineage: Bacteria > Pseudomonadati > Nitrospirota > Nitrospirota bacterium. The sequence goes on along the minus strand of JACRGV010000141.1, from coordinate 9,059 downwards.
AGTAATAATCACTCTAAAGGACTGTTCTATGAAACGTAAACTTAACAATGTAATAATTTATATTACTTGCTTAGCTGCTGTTTTTTCTCTGAGCTTCTCTTTTCCGGAGCCTTCAGGGAAAGATAAGGCTGCGTGGCCTCTGCCGCCTGACCCTCCTCAGATTACTTATGTAATGACAATAGAAAAACTCAGCGACATCGGTGTAAAGAAATCTTTTTTCAGGAGGGTTATTGAGTTTGTGGCAGGGAAAGAGCCGGAGCCGCGGATATTACGGCCTGCCGGGATTGTTTCTGATGGAAATGGGACAGTTTATATTTCTGATACCGGCCTTCAGGTTGTACATGTGTTTGATTTTAAGAATCGGAAATACAGACAGGCATTTAAACTTGAAAATGAGCCGGCACCCGCAAGATTAATATCCCCGATAGGAGTTGCCTTAGATAAGGAAAATAATCTATATATCTCTGATTCTGTTTTGAAAAAGGTTTTTGTATTTGATAAGACCGGTAAAAATATTAATACAATCGGGGTAAAGGGTGAATTTGGGCGGCCCGCAGGTCTTGCAGTTGATATATCAAGAAAACGGTTGTACATAACAGATGTCCTTAACCATAAGATATGGATATACGACCTGAAAGAAAAAGTCCTGTCTTCCTTCGGGGGAAGGGGCAGTCACATTGGGGAATTCAACTTTCCTACTCATATCGCCATAGATTCAAAAGGTGATTTATACGTCACTGATTCAATGAACTTCAGGGTTCAGGTTGTTAGTCCTGAAGGCAAATTTATTGGAACAATCGGGAAAATGGGGAACACTATAGGAACATTTTCTAAACCAAAGGGCATAGGTGTAGATGATGAAGGGCACGTTTATGTAGTAGATAATCTTTATGACACAATCCAGATATTTAATCGTACAGGAGAAATTTTGCTGAACTTCGGCACACACGGAGGAGGCAAACAAGGCTTATGGCTTCCCAATGGTCTCTATATTGACAGTGACAACTACATTTATGTTGCTGATACATATAATGAAAGGGTGCAGGTCTTTAGATACATTAAGTAAGGAAGCAAAGTTGAAGCATTGAACAGAAGTTAGAAGCAAGAAGTTAGATGGCCATGGTGCATAAAAGATAGGGAAATTCCCTCCCCTTCAAGGGGAGGGTTAGGGTGGGGATGGGGTTTTTAGGATGAAAATTTATAAACTTCTATTTTATATAATTACAAGCATATTTCTAATCACCTCCTGCAGTTCCGGCAGCAATCAAAAACAATCCACAGCGGTTGCAGAAAAGGGGAATATTGTTGTTCGTAAACCGGATCTTGCTGTAGGGGAAAGGTTATATAATAAATACTGTTTCTACTGCCACGGCAAAGAAGGCAGAGGAGATGGGGCTATCGGCATAGGTCTTCCTTTGAAGCCTGTAGATTTTATCGGTGATACTGAGAGGATGAAAAAGAGTGATGAAGCCCTTTACCAGTCTATTGCGCGCGGGATTCACAGGAAAGTCGGAGGAGAGTCTCTTCAAATGCCGCAGTGGGACCTTATAATGAAAGAAGAAGAAATACGGGACGTCCTGGCCTACATAAGATATTTAGCTGAGAAAGGTAAAGCAAAGTAAATGCAGTTAGAGAGCATTTTCGGGGGAACCCACATGAACCAAGGTTCACAAAGGGACATGAAAATCAGCGGGGTAAGAAAACCCCGCCTATCCTCGTAGAAATGGATAGGCGGGGTTTTCTTACCCCGCCGGAGGGGATTTTCGGATGAACCGTCATGAAACGGAGGTTTCACAAAGGAGGATGAAAACCACCCCCCCCAAGCCCCCCCTTGTTAAGGGGGGGAAAGGTTCTCAATGGCCAACGGCAATCCCCCCCTTTTTTCAAGGGGGGGCATGGGGGGGTGATTTTCGGATGAAGAGGGAAAGGATTAACAATTAATGTACAAATTTTTTAAACTTTATTTTATGTTAGGTCTTTTACTTATAATCATAACTCAGACCCCATCTACGGTTCTTTCTGTTGAGGGTAATGGGGAATCTCATACTACGCACTCTGTTATAGAGGACTATGACCCTTTAACAGGTCAGCCCAAATGTATCAATTGCCATAATGGTGATGCAAAGCCTTCGATTGATTACACACGTGATTCATCATGCCTGCAATGCCACAGCACAGGGTTCAGCGATAAGTTCATTGCTATTGACTCCAGATTTGACAAGACAATAATTGCATCTGCTGAATTAAATCCCTCCCCAATAAAAAAGGGGGGAATTGAACACGGCTCGCTCAACAACATGATCCTAATCCCGGCAGGAGAATTCACAATGGGATCAAATGATTGGTGGCCCAAGTGCCAGCCTGAGCATAAGAGGACTGTGAAGGGATTTTATATTGACAAATACGAGGTTACAAATAAAAAATATAAAAAATTTGTAGAAGCAACAAAACATGAGCCGCCTGTAAACTGGATAAAAGGTGCAATCCCAAAAGGGAAGGATAACCATCCTGTTGTTTTCGTAAGCTGGTATGATTCAAATGATTTTTGCAAGTGGGAGGGAAAGCGGCTTCCGACTGAGATTGAGTGGGAAAAGGCTGCGAGGGGCACTGACGGGAGGACATTTCCATGGGGCAACAAATTTGATGCAAAGAAAGGGAATATGCCCCAGCTTGGAAAGGGTGACACTATGCCGGTTGGAAGTTTTGAAAATGGTAAAAGCCCTTACGGACTTTATGATATGGCAGGAAATGTGTTTGAGTGGACAGATGACTGGTTTAAACCATATCCGGGGAACACTCATCCTGATGAAAACTACGGTGAAAAATATAAAGTTGTAAGAGGAGGGTCATGGTATGACTGCACATATTACAAATGCGGCATAAGCTCCCCGACTTATAACAGGATATTCTTCAACCCTTATACTACTAATAATAATTTCGGGTTCAGATGCGCAAAGGATTGAAAGGAGAACGTTTTATTATGTGGATGGTTTTATTTTTAATAGTCACTTTTATCTTCACCGGCTGTTCACCTAAGCCTCCCAAGGATATGGCTTATGTGCCTAAGGGTGAGTTTATAATGGGGAGTAATGATGTTGATACAGAGGCAAAGTCACTTGCTTATGGGAATAAAAAACCGTGGTTCGCAAATGAAGGGCCTCAGCACAAAGTCTATCTAAAGGGATTCTTTATTGATAAGTACGAAGTCTCTATTAAAAAGTATAAACAATTTACTGATGCAGTGAAACATCCGGTACCTGAATATTTCACTGCAGTTGACATGTCTAAAGTTGAGAATCTTCCTGTTGTCGGGGTAACATGGTTTGATGCAAAGGCATACTGTCAGTGGGAGGGAAAAAGACTTCCGACAGAGGCAGAGTGGGAGAAGGGGGCACGAGGAACAGACGGAAGAAAGTTCCCATGGGGAAATGAGTTTGATACTGCGAAGGTAAACGGCGCAGGCAATCACATGGGTCCTATGGATGTTACAAGTTTAGATGCAGGCAAAAGCCCTTATGGACTTCATCATGTATCCGGTAATGCATACGAATGGACAGCTAGCTGGTATGAAAAATATGAAGGCAATAAGTATGATGATGAGGACTATGGGAAGAACTTTATGACAGTCAGGGGCGGCAGTTGGGGCGGACTCGGACACTACTCATTAAATATATATCTGAGAACTACATACAGATTTCCTGTACCGCCTAATGGTAAATTTGAAGACCTCGGGTTCAGATGTGCAAAGAATGTTGAGTAGAAATAGAAGCAACGAGCAGAAGTTAGAAGATAGAAGTCAGAAGCAAGACACAAAAGCCCCCTCACCCGTGCCCCCCTCCTGCCTCCCACCGCAAAGGAGGGGGGAGGAATTTGGTAGGAATTTAATTGCAGCTCTCCCGCCGGGGGAGAGGGTACATGGTTTTATTCCCTCTCCCTGAGGGAGAGGGGGCTATGTTGATTCCCTCCCCTTCAAGGGGAGGGTTAGGGTGGGGATGGGGTTGATTTTCGGATGAACCGTCATGCCCCTCCGGGGCACAAAGGGGAATGAAAATTAACCCCCTTAATCCCCCTTTAAATAAAGGGGGAGATATGACAACCAGAAATCCCCCCCTTGTAGTTAAAGGGGGGCGAGGGGGGGTATTTTCGGGTGAACTCCCATGAACCGAGGGTTCACAAAGGGCAATGAAAATCAGCGGGACAGGAATGTCCCGCCTATCCTCATAGATAGGGATAGGCGGGGTTTTCTTACCCCGCCGGAGGAGATTTTCGGATGAAAGAATTAGAGATTCTCAGGGATCATATTTCCCGCAACAACATGAAGCACACACGCCAGAGGGAAATGATCTTAGAGACTTTTATAAAGACAGGCGGGCATATTAGTGCAGAGGATTTATATAATAAAGTCAGCAGGAAGGATACATCAATCGGACTTGCTACTGTTTACAGGACATTAAATCTATTGTGTGAATGCGGTATTGCCCAACAGCGTGAATTCGGCGAAGGCTATACCCTTTATGAGATAGTGCAGGATTACAAGCATCATGACCATCTTATCTGTACAACTTGCGGTAAGATCATAGAATTTGAAGACTGCAATATTGAACGCCTTCAGGAGAAGGTAGCACAGGATAACGGATTCACCATCTATACGCATAAGCTGGAGATATATGGACTCTGTAAGGAATGCGGAAAGCCTCGTGAGACGTGACCGTTATCCGTGTCCGTAAAGAAAGCAACCCGAATAACGGGCACGATCTATATCCATCTACTTTAGCAGCTCATAAATCTTTTTACTCTCTACTAACTCCTTAATCTCATCATCCTGTCCCATATACTTACTGTCTATATAAATCTGAGGAACTGACCTCTCCCCTCCTGACATCTTTTCAAGTTTATTCCGCATGTTTTCAGAATCAGGTGTTATATCTATTTCTTCATAATCAATATTACTGTTGTTTAAGACATCCCTTGCATTACTGCAGTAGGGACATCCCTTGATTGTATACATTTGTAAACGTTTCATGTTTTTCTCCTGTTTAACCCCACCCGCACCCTGACCCTCTCCCTGAGGGAGAGGGGATTCATGGTGTGTACATATCTCCCTGAGGGAGAGGGAATTGTTAGTCTTGCTTCTTGCCTCTTGCTTCTAACTTCTTACTTCTTACTTCTTACTTCTCAGCTCCTCGTAAAGCTCTTTAGCCACTTTCTCAGTCATCTTGGGCGCTTTCATCAACTCTTCAACACCCGCTTTTTTCAAAACATCTACACTCCCGAAGTATTTCAGCAGTGCTATTTTTCGTGCCCTTCCGATTCCTTTAATCTTATCAAGTTCCGACAGCATCCCCTCCTTTCCTCTTAATTTTCTGTGATATGAGATTGCAAACCTGTGTGCCTCATCTCTGATATTCTGTAAAAGGTGTGTTGCAGGAGATGTCATATCAAGTTCTATAGGGTCAGGACTATCCGGTAAAAACACCCTTTCCCCCTTTTCCTCCCTTGCCTTTGCAAGCCCGATAATTCTAATGTCATTAATACCTATCTCTTTTAATTCCCTGATTGCAGAGTTTAACTGCCCCTTGCCTCCATCTATTAAGATCAGATCAGGGAGTCCGCCACCCTCTTCAAGCACCCTTGAATACCTTCTCTGCACCACCTCCCCCATCATAGCAAAATCATCAGCACCTGTAACTGTCTTAATCTTAAAGTGACGGTATTCATCTTTTCTAAGCCCGCCGTTTTCCCATACAACCATTGAGCCGACTGCCTCTGCCCCAAGTATATTCGATATATCAAATGCCTCTATCCTCTCAGGGATTGAGGGCAGAGAGAGTATCTCCTTGAGTACATCGAGTACTTCACCCCCACCCTTACCCTCCCCCCTCAAGGGGGAGGGAACTAACTTAGGGGGAGTATGCATAGCATTTTCAACAGCAAGCCTCAGCATCCCTGCCTTATTGCCACGCACCGGCACTGTAATCAAGACCTTTTTCCCCTTCTTCTCAGTGAGCCATTTCTCCACTAACTCCATGTCAGGAATTTTAACATGGATTAAGACCTCAGCGGGAATCAGTACATCCCTGCTGTAATACTGTTCAATAAATGATGATAGTATCTCTTCATCTGAAATATCCCTTGAATGGTCATAGAATATCCCCTTGCGGCCTACAAGCATCCCGCCCCTGAAAAATAAGATTTGCAGGGCTGTATAGTTGCCGTCTCTCGCAAAACCGATTACATCAGTATCCCCTGTCTCTGCAGAAATTATTCGCTGTCTTTTTAGAAGCATTTCTATCCTGAATATGCTGTCCCTGAGTCTTGCCGCCTCTTCAAAATTTAATTTCTCTGCCTCTTCCTCCATACGCCCCTTTAAAGACCTCTGTAGTTCCTTGTCCTTACCTTCAAGAAATAACCTCACATCCCTTACAATCTTTTTATAACCGGCCTCTGAGATTTCCCCTATGCAAGGACCGCTGCATCTGCCGATTTCATACTCAATACACGGCCTGTCATATTTCTTATTCAAATCAAGCTTACAGGTTGCAAGTGGAAATGTCCTTTTTATCAGTTTCAGTGTCTCGCGCATGGCATGTACCGGAACATAAGGACCGAAATAGAGGCCGCTATCAGGCTTAATCCGCCTGACTACTTCAATCCTTGGAAACTTATCATCCATATAAAGCCTCAGGTATGGATAGTTCTTGTCATCCCTCAGGATTATATTATATTTGGGCTTATACTTTTTAATGAGATTGCTCTCAAGTATAAGGGCCTCAAGCTCAGACTCAGTTACCATCCACTCTATGTCCGCAATATGTTTTACCATAGTTTCAATACGCGGAGAGAGTGTTGTACTTTTCTGAAAATACGATTTCACACGGTCTATTAAGGAATTGGCCTTACCCACATAAATCACCCCGGCCTTATGGTCTTTCATCAGATATACACCAGGGCTTTCCGGGAGTAAAAGGAGTTTATCTTTCATTGTTGAACAGGGGTCAACTAAATTTTCCATAATCACATTTTAGCATAAATACCGAGCCCTTACAGCGGGGTTAGAAAACCCCGCCTATCCGGGATAGGTTGTACATTCTTGTCCCACAGTGGGATAGGTGGGACATTCTTGTCCCACAATCTCATGGATCTCTTACTATAACCTAATACCCATCACCCATTACCTATTACCTGTCTTATCATTTGCTTTGAATTATAAAAACTGCTAACATAATTCCGTTGAAAGTGACCGTAATCCGAATCCGTAAAATCAGGGGGAATATAAATGTTAGAAGAATTTGTAAGTGATATAACAGGGCTTAAAGAAAAGGCAGAAAACCTGCGGAGGTATCTTTGACATAGATAACGCAAAGGACAAAGTCAGCGAACTCGAAAGCATGATGCACGCCCCATCGTTCTGGGATAACCCTCAGGAGGCACAACGCATATCAAAGGAAAAATCTCAACTGGAAAAGAAAATCAACAAATGGAATAAAGCTGAAATGGCATTGGAAGATATAGACATCCTTGTTGAATTAGCAGAAGAGGAAGGAGATGACTCCTTATTTAAAGACATCCGGGACAACATAAATAACCTCCGGAATACCTTTACAAGCATTGAGGTAGAAACCCTGCTATCAGGTGATGTTGACTTAAACAACGCCATAATCTCAATACATCCCGGCGCCGGCGGCACAGAATCGCAGGACTGGGCAGAGATGCTCATGCGTCTTTATTTAAGATGGGCAGAACGTCATGGATTCAAGGTTGAAATATTGGACCACCAATCAGGTGATGAGGCCGGTATCAAAGATGTTACATTCAGTGTAATCGGTGATTATGCCTACGGCTATCTGAAGGCTGAATCGGGGATTCACAGACTCGTACGAATATCACCATTTGATTCCAATAAGCGGCGTCATACATCCTTTGCATCTGTATTCATTTATCCTGAGATAGAGGATGATTTAACTGTTGAGATAAATGAAGATGACCTCAGGATAGACACATTCAGGGCAAGCGGTGCGGGCGGACAGCATGTAAATAAGACATCCTCTGCCATACGTATAACCCATATTCCAACAGGCATTGTGGTGCAATGTCAGAACGAACGCTCCCAGCATAAAAATAAGGCTACAGCCATGAAGATATTACGTTCCAGGTTATATGAGGTAAAGAAGATTGAACAGGAGAAAAAGATGGAGGGGCTGTCACCTGAGAAGAAGGATATAGCATGGGGCAGTCAAATCCGTTCCTATGTAATGCAGCCATATCAGATGATCAAAGACCATCGTACAGATGTTGAAACAGGAAATGTAACAGCAGTGCTTGACGGGGATATAGATATGTTTATAAATGCGTATCTCACAGCACAGCTCAAGCCTAACCTGACACCGTCATAAGGGTCTATCATAAAATAACCTATACATTTATGCATCTCATCTTCCGGCCATCTTTGTGTGCTCCTCAATCTCAACCCCTCAGCGTAGATTCAACTACGCCTTCGGGTTTGCTCAATCGGTCGCACTCAAACCTGACCGAAATCTGAGCGCCTAAATGCACAAGTTATTTCATGACAGACCCTAAGATATTCCATACATTCATGCCCCGACACCTGTCAGCGTGTCAATCTTTGCGGCTAATATAAAGTCGTTCTCTGAAAGACCTTTGACAGCATGGGTCCAAAGTTCAAGCTCCACCTTGTTGTAGCGAATAGTTATATTCGGATGATGTCCTTCACCTTCTGCGAGCCTTGCAACTGAATTTACAAACTCAATAGCATCTGGAAAATTCTTAAACCTGAAGGTCCGCCGGATATGTCCCTCCCTTAATGACCATGATGGTATTTCTTTCAACAGGGCATCTGCCTCAGCCTCTCCGAGAGGAGGAGTGCCTCCTTCACAAGGTATACACCTCTTTTCATTTAATTTCATCCGAAAATGACCCCCCCATGCCCCCCCTTGAACAAAGGGGGGGATTGCCGTAGGCCATTGAGCACCAAAGGAACTTTCCCCCCCTTAACAAGGGGGGGCTTGGGGGGGTGGTTTTCATCCTCCTTTGTGAAACCT
>JACRGV010000140.1 GCA_016212215.1 Nitrospirota bacterium | reverse complement strand
AAACAGTAAGCAGTGAGCAGTAAACAGGAAAGGCAGTCTTTATCTGCTAACTGCTTACCGCTTACTGCTTACTTGGGGTCATTTTCGGATGAACTCCCATGAACCGAGGGTTCACAAAGGGGCATGAAAATCAGCGGGACAGGAATGTCCCGCCTATCCTCGTAGAAATGGATAGGCGGGGTTTTCTTACCCCGCCGGAGGAGATTTTCGGATGAATAAGGATGCAGATATTATAATATTCTTTAATTTTGATATGAATTTTTGATTTTTGATTTTTAATTTATAAGGATTTTCGGATGAATATGCAAAATGAAACCCTCCAGATTATACCCCTCGGCGGATTAGGGGAAATCGGTCTCAATATGACCGTGTATCAGTTCGGCAATGACATTATTGTTGTTGATGCGGGGCTGATGTTTCCTGAAGAGGAGATGTTAGGGGTTGATATTGTCATCCCTGACATTACCTATTTGCTGAATAATAAGGAAAACGTACGCGCCTTAATTATTACGCATGGTCATGAAGACCATATCGGCGCCATCCCTTATTTTTTACGGGAAATTAACGTCCCGATTTACGGGACACCTCTTACTATTGGCCTGATCTCAGAAAAACTCAAGGAACATAACCTTAATAAAAGCACCACCCTCATCCCTGTAAAACCAAGGGATATTTTTCAACTTGGTGTGTTTTCAATAGAGTGCATACGAATAACACACAGCATTGTTGATGGCATAGCCTTCGGTATTACTACACCATTGGGAAGAATTATACATACAGGGGATTTTAAGATTGATCAAACTCCAGTAGATGGAGAGCTTATGGACCTGCACCGCTTCGGAGATTATGGTGATTTGGGTACACTTGCCCTGTTGTCTGACAGTACAAATGTTGAAAGAGAAGGATATTCCCTGTCGGAAAGAGAAGTGAGCAGTGCATTTGATGAAATATTCTCTAATACCAAAGGCAGGATCATAATAGCAACATTTGCATCAAACATACACCGGATACAACAGGTAATAGATATTGCATCTAAGCATAACAGAAAGGTTATCCTGAACGGAAAAAGTATAATCAATAACTCAAGAATAGCCTTAGACCTCGGCTATATGAGATACCCGCCGGATGTCACAGCCTTTCTGGACGAACTGCCTGAACTCCCTGATGACAAGGTTGTTATAGTAACAACAGGTTCTCAGGGAGAACCGATGTCATCCCTGTCAAGGATGGCAATGGATGATCATAAACAGATAAAGATAAAAGAGGGTGATACGGTTATGCTCTCTTCAAGGTTCATCCCCGGCAATGAGCGCGCCATAGGCAGAGTTATTAATCACTTGTTCAGGCGCGGGGCAAATGTGTATTACGAACAGGTGTCGGACATACACGTATCCGGCCACGCATGCAGGGAAGAACTGAAGATGATGATTAACCTCGTCCGGCCCAAATACTTTATCCCTATTCATGGTGAATACAGACATCTCGTGTATCACGCAAGGCTTGCTGAGGGGCTGAACGTACCAAAGGAAAATATCCTCTTACTTGAGAACGGTTATATAGCCCGGTTTACTGAAGACGGGGGCAGTATAGGAGGAAAGGTCAGCTCAGGAAGGGTTTTTGTTGATGGAAAGGGGATCGGGGACGTCGGCAGTATAGTCCTCAGAGACCGCCAGCATCTTGGAATGGATGGGGCAATCATCATACTTATAGGAATGGAGAAAAGCACATCCAAGGTAATAGTTGGGCCTGAAATCATCCAGAAGGGTTTTGTGTATGAAGAAGAGTGCCCGGAGATAATTGATGAATTAAAGAGATTAGTCCTCGCACTGTTAGATGAGATGGAGGATGAGCAGAAACAGGAATGGATAATAGTAAAAGAACGGGTTACAAGTACATTGAAGAGGTATATAAAGAAAAAAATAGAGAGAAGGCCGATGATTATACCAATAATTATTGAAGTGTGAGATTAGATGAAAAATCGCAATTTAAACAGAGATAACAAAAAAAAAACCTCTGAGAAAAAGAACTGGGTTGAAGAGATAAAGGGGATTATTTATCTTGCCTTTTCCCTCCTACTGTTTGTAAGCCTTGTCTCTTATAGTCCTGATGACCCGTCTCTTAATTCCGTATCCACAAGCACTGACATTATAAATATGACAGGCATCATGGGTGCATACATTTCGGATTTATTCTTTTCTTTCTTTGGAGGGGCATCCTACATATTTCCCATTGCAATATTGATAAACGGGTGGAGAAAATTACGAGGCGGGGAAGCGACATATAGTAAGGTGCGTTATATCGGCTTTTTCATGCTTCTACTCTCATTACCGGCTTTTCTTCATATAAATTTCAACCGTATCTCCTTATCAGTAAAAGGAAGCATCCCGGCAGGCGGGTTGGTCGGTGACATTATATCATCACTTCTTGTCGGCTGTTGTGCAACCTTCGGCACTTATGTAATAACCTTCACAACAGTGGTAATTGCCGCTGTAATGGCAACCGGTTTATCACCTGTAAGGGTTTTCCGTACTGCATTTAATGGAGCGGGATTTCCCCTGTCTAAGATTCGTGAAATATTTTCCAGAAGGTCACAGGGAAAGGCGGAATCAATTAATGATGAAACTGAATCCTTTGAGGACATTACTCCAAATGAAGAACCGGAGGAACTAATCAATGAAATTCCTAAACAGGATTATACAGACAGGCCCAGAATAGTTGAAAAGAACCCTTTACTAAACGACAAGATAACATTGTTACAGGAACAGTTTGAATTCATAAACAGTTCTTCAGACAAAAACTACAAGCTTCCATCTATTTCGCTTCTTAATGACCCGCCCCAATCAGCAGGCAGGGTTAATAAAGAAGACCTTATTTTGAATTCCAACAAACTTGAAGCCAAGTTCCTTGATTTGGGTGTACAGGGTCAGATAGTTGAGGTTCATCCGGGTCCGGTTATAACAATGTATGAGTTTGAACCTGCACCAGGGGTAAAACTCTCAAAGATAGTAAACCTGTCTGATGACCTTGCCCTTGCAATGAAATGCGGAAGCGTAAGAATCGTCGCGCCCCTGCACGGGAGATCAACCGTCGGTATAGAAATACCAAACCATGTAAGAGAAGACGTGTATCTTAAAGAGATACTCGCATCTGAACCATTCAGGACAGCAAATTCAAAACTGACTATGGCACTTGGAAAAGACATCTCCGGGAGTCCGGTTGCTGCTGACCTTACAAAAATGCCTCATCTTCTGGTTGCGGGTACTACCGGTTCAGGCAAGAGCGTTGCCCTTAACAGCATGATCTCAAGCCTCCTGTTTATATCCACCCCTGCCGACCTGAAGATGGTAATGATAGACCCGAAGATTTTAGAGCTTTCTATATTTGAAGGCATCCCGCATCTGCTTACACCTGTCATCACACAGCCAAAAGAGGCGGCGTGGGTATTACAGAAACTTGTTGAGGAGATGCAGAGAAGATACCGTTTACTTGCTGATAGGGGGGTAAGGAATATTGGAAGTTACAATAAGGCAGTAGATGGCGAAGGTACACTTCCCTATATTGTTGTGATAATTGATGAGCTTGCAGACCTGATGATGACTGCCCAGCGTGAGGTTGAGGATTCCATTGCAAGGCTTGCCCAGATGGCAAGGGCAGCGGGCATTCACCTTATTGTGGCAACACAGCGTCCCTCAGTTGACGTGCTGACAGGGATTATAAAGGCAAATTTTCCAACACGCATGTCATTTAAGGTCTCATCAAAAACAGACTCCCGCACCATTCTTGATGCAAACGGGGCAGAGGCACTTTTGGACAAAGGAGATATGCTGTTCCTGCCCCCTGGAACATCCAAGATTGCAAGGATACACGGCTCATATATATCAGACACAGAGTTAAATACACTGGTTGATTATCTCAAGACCCAGGGAAGCCCTGATTATAGTTACAAGTTTGAGGAATATCCTGATGAGTCAGTTAGTGATGCTGAAAAAGATGAGTTCTATCAGCAGGCGATTGACCTTGTACTCTCTTCCGGTCAGGCCTCGATATCACTTATACAAAGAAGACTCCGCATCGGATTCAACCGTGCGGCACGACTTGTAGAGATGATGGAAGAGGACGGCTTTGTAGGGCCTGCAACAGGCGGGAAACCGAGGGAAGTGTTGAGGAGAAAGGATGTTTGAGAAGGTTGAAGTTAGAAGCAAGATGTTAGAAGTAAGAAGTCAGAAGCAAGAAGCAAGAAGCAAGAAGTTAGAAGTAAGAAAAACCTTGCTGATAGCTGCTATATTTAGCCTTCTTATTGTTATAAGCCTTATATCTGAGATAGCTTATGCAGAAGAATATCAGCAAGGCAATAATGCCACTTCTATCCACTCTCAATCAACAACTGAAATTCCCTCCCCCTTGAGGGGGGAGGGTCAGGGTGGGGGTGAGCAAAGGCCCCTTTCGAACGAAGTAATAAGCAAACTTCAATCAACCTATAGTAGTATAAAAGACTTTACTATCAGTTTTACTCAACGCAGTTCCATTAAGGGATTCGGTGAAAAGGTATTTGAAGGGAAGCTTTATATCAAAAAACCTAAGATGATACGATGGGACTATTCAAGACCGGCAAAACAGAATATCTATATCAACGGCAAAACAGCCATCTTATACATCCCTGACCAGAAACAGGCAATTAAGCAGGACTTATCAAGGAATCCTGATGCTGAACCGGCACTTGGCCTATTATCAAATATAGAAAAGTGGCAGGATATATTCACAATAAACGTTGCACCCTCTCCCGCCGTGGGAGAGGGTGCAACGTTTATTCCCCCTCCCTTGCCGGGAGGGGGGAAGGGGGAGGGTGACAGAATCAGGATGGTACTAACCCCCAAAAACATGGCTACAGTTGAAAAGGTGCTGGTTGAGATTGATAAGGAATCTTATTTAATAAACAAACTTACTATATTTGAAAAGGCCGGCAATAAGGTATCGTTTAATTTCTCCAATATCAAAACCAATAACAACCTGAAGGATAAATTGTTTGACTTTACGATCCCAAAAGGGGTTGAGGTGCTTGAATACTAATAAACAGGAGGAAATAATATGGCCACTGAAAATTCATTTGATATTGTTTCAAAGATAGACATGCAGGAGGCAAGGAATGCGGTTGACCAGGCTTTAAAGGAGGTCGGACAGAGGTTTGATTTCAAAGGGAGTAAGAGTGAGATAAAACTTGATGAATCGGCAAATGAAATCATTATCAGCTCTGATGATGAATATAAATTAACAAGCCTCAACGACATACTACAGACAAAACTAATAAAACGCGGCATTTCCCCAAAGGCATTGACCTATGGGAAGGTCGAACACGGCCTCGGCGGCACAGCCAAACAGAAGATAAGCCTACAGCAGGGTATCCCATCCGACAAGGCAAAAGAAATAGTAAAGACTATAAAAGAGACAAAGATCAAAGTCCAGAGTCAGATACAAGGCGACCAGGTGCGCGTAACAGGAAAAAACCGGGACGACCTCCAGTCAATAATAAAACTCCTCCGGGACAAGGATTTTGGGATAGACATGCAGTTTACAAATTACAGATAGTTAAGGGTCTGTCATGAAATAACCTATACATTTATGCATCTCATCTTCCGGCCAACTTTGTGTGATCCTCAATCGCAACCCCTCAGCGTAGATTCAACTACGCCTTCGGGTTTGCTCAATCGGTCGCACTCAAACCTGACCGAAATCTGAGCGCCTAAATGCACAACTTATTTCATGACAGACCCTAAGCAATAGAATATCCGGCACTCCTCACAAACCTAAAGGAAACTCCGGCTAAACAAAATGGAAGATACCCTTTATCGTATGTAAGTATCTGGATATCCAGTCTTGATGCGGGTACACATTAAAAATCCACACTTTGAGGAAAACGGAAGAATGTATCAAACAACGGATGTACTTAGTAACATTGATGAATTGTTTTGTGCTGAACAAGAAGCAGAATATCAACAAGAAAAACTTATACCCTTTTTTTATAACCTTGATAGAAAGATAAAGCTTTTTCATGGTGATTCACTGACTATTCTAAAAAAAGCTCCTGATAATTGTATTGATATGATTTTTGCAGACCCCCCTTATTTTGGCAATCAATCAGGGTTGATTATAAAACGCAACGACGGACACGCAGATACTTTTGACACCAAGAAAGCTACATGGGCGTATTCTAAATCAATTTCTTATCAATTTGAGTTTCATTATACATGGCTCAAAGAGGCACAGCGTATTCTTAAAAAAGGTGCAACCATTTGGATCACAGGAACATATCATAGTATTGGGATTATTAATGTTGTGCTGCAAGATTTAGGTTTTAAGATACTTAATGATATAATCCTCCACAAGAGAAACGCCCCGCCAAATTTATGGGTTCGTGTTTTAGGGCTGTTACTGAGACTATGCTTTGGGCAAAGAAAGATGCAACGGGCAAAACAAAATTTAATTATAAGGCGATGAAAGAATTGAATGGCGGAGTCCAGATGAAAAATATCTGGGAATATCGGGCTGAGAAAAATCCTTTTCGCCATCCTGCTACAAAACAACCAATTGTTTTAGAAAATGCAATTTTAGCTGGAAGTAACGAAGGGGACTTAATTCTTGACCCATTTGCCGGTTCTGGAACTACAGGATTTGTCGCAAAAGGGCTTGGTAGAATATGTGTAATGATTGAAATAGATTCAGATTATTGCCAACTTATTAAAGACCGCATCGAGGGGAAATATGGGGAATTCAGAAGAAAGACAGAAGCTAAAGTGGGAGTTTAGAAGTCAACTTCTAAGGCATGTTGATTTGTTCAATGCTGCTGTTTCTACAGGTGAAGGCGATTGGGTTGTCAAAGGATTTATAGATATTGCGAAGAATATTTACACCATATCTGTTGACACCAAAGTAGTTTCCAAAATAATGGAACTACTTCTTTTCCCCAAAATTTGCCAATTTGCTCAAGAGACTGGCTATAAGATGGTTCTTTGCAAGGAACAGAATTTTTATCCTGACATCTCATTTATAGACAGCAATAACAATAAATATGCGATTAATATTAAAAGTACATACAGAAAGAATGGGAAAGAAGTAAACGGAATGACTTTGGGGGCATTTACCGGATATTTCCGTGATAGAAAAAGCAAAAAGAACATTACATTCCCATATGATGAATATATTGGGCATTATGTGCTTGGTGTTATCTACTCAAGAACAGATAAAGATTTAGATGAGAGAACTATTTACAAATTAGAAGATTTGCAAAATATTACCTCTGTCATAAAGGACTTTACATTCTTTGTTCAGGAAAAATATAAGATTGCACTTGACCGCCCTGGAAGTGGAAACACGAAAAATATAGGCTCTGTCATTAAAATTGATGAATTGATAAATGGAAAAGGGCCATTTACTTCACTCGGGGAAGATATCTTTAATGATTACTGGATGTATTATCTTACGAAAGATATGGCAAAGGCTGTTGATCTTAAAGGTGCTCCATACAAGAATCTAAGAGAATACAAAGATTACAAAAAATTAAAGAAATAAAATGAGAAGAAACACGTCTTTAACAAATCTACAGATGGTCTTAATAGAAGATGATCCTGCATTTCCATCAACACGATTTCAGGGAAGTAAACTAAAAATAGTTGATTGGATTTGGGAGGCTATTAAGGATTTAAAATTTCATTCAGCTCTTGATGCCTTTGGCGGTACTGGGAGTGTAGGTTATAAGCTGAAGGAAAAGGGCAAGAAGGTTACATATAACGATATCTTAAAATTTAACTGGTATATTGGACTTGCGCTAATCGAAAACTACAAAGTTAAACTAACAGACCGTGATATTGATTTCCTTCTCAGAAAGCATATTGACGTTAAATATCCAACTTTTGTATTTGATACCTTTAAGGATATTTACTTTACTGATGACGAGAACAGATGGATTGATATGGTTGTAACAAACATAACTCTTCTTGATGATTTTTATAAAAAGTCTCTTGCCTTTTTTGCCCTTTTCCAGGCATGTATTATCAAGAGACCGTTTAATCTTTTTCATAGAAAAAATCTTTACCTGAGATTTTCTGAGGTAGAAAGAAATTTTGGTAATAAGACTACGTGGGATACCACTTTTGTGGCTCATTTCAGGAAGTTTATCTATGAGGCTAACCAAGCAGTTTTCTCAAATGGCCAACAAAACAAATCACTTAATTCAAATGTTTTTGAGGTTGAAGGTGAATTTGATCTTGTATACATTGACACCCCTTATGTTTCAAAAACCGGCGTAGGCGTTGATTACTTCAGCTTTTATCATTTTCTGGAGGGATTGATGGATTATACTAAATGGGCTGAAAAGATAGATTACAGGACGAAACATAAAAAATTAAAAGGAAATGGTTCTGTCTGGACCGATAAAAATAATATCCATTCTGCCTTTGATCAACTGTTTAATAAATTTCAAAATAGTATAATAGTTGTTTCTTACAGGGCAGATGGCATTCCATCTATTGACGAACTTATGACTTTGCTTAGGAAATACAAGCAAAATGTTTCTGAACTAAAACGGGAAAATTATAAATATGTTTTAAGCACCAATCATTCTGAAGAAGTTCTGTTGATTGGGAAATGATATAGCTTCCTACCTCAACAACCTCTATTCATCAACAATAGCCTTTTATCATCATCAGCACTGCCTATTTCTTCAATAACAGTATCGGATATAAATATTTCATATTCACCCTCTTTAATCTTATTAAAAAATGTACTGGTTATCTCTTTCTTCTCAGGCGCATTATCAGCATAATAAAAATTCCATACAGATGTTTCTATATATAGCTGTGGCTTCTTCATAGAATACGGCTCCCCCGTCAAGGGGGAGGGAATATTATTTACCCACTCAATCTGAGAAAGAACCAAATTTACAAAAGAATTTGCGAATGACTTTTGCGGAAATAACGGTTCAATTAGCTGGACCAAACTCGTTAAGTTCAATTCTGCGGCTCAAAAATAAAGGAGCCGTGAGGTATGAGCTGCCTCAGCCTTGCTGTCTTTACAACCAAGCACCCTCAGCCTGAAACCGCAGCAGAGCTTAACACCCTTCTCCCATCTTTTCTGGACTTGGCGTTTAGGAGGAGTTGTTCTAAAAAAAAGGGGGGCTGATGATGTTTGAACTATTATACTCCCTGTGCTATAACTTGAGCAGGATCAGGAATTTATCTATTCAGCATTTATTCAGTGAGAACTTATTATGGAACTAAATGAACAGGAAATTTTAAGGAAGATTCATGAGGCGGAGCAGAGGGCTATTGAGAAGATTGAAGAGGCGGAAAAGGATGTTCAACGGCTGATTACAAAGACAGAAGAGGATATTGCCTCCCAATTAAAAGAGAAGGAAGCGGCCCTTGTTAGTGAAATATCAAAGATAAGAGAAGAAGGTTTTAAAGAGATAGAAGAAGAGGCATCAAAGATTATTGCAGAGGCAAAGTCTCAGGCTGACCGCATTAAGGCTGAGTCTACGACGAGAGTAGAGGCGGCTGTAAAAAAGATTTTGTCATACCTGCTTCCTAAGTAGTTTGGCTTTTCCCCCTCCCCTTAATCCCCTCCCGCGAGGGGAGGGGAGAATATTCTTTACCGGAGTTATTTTCATGATTCTTAAAATGTCCAGCATCTCCATCATAGGCCCTCAGAAAATCCTGCCGGATGTTATGGCTTATATATATGAAGCCGGTGTCCTGCATATTGCTTCCCCGAATGAAGATGTTACAGATACCCCTTATGTAAGAAAATTGACCATGACCTTAGAGCAGAGGAGTGAGATGGTTGAGCTTGAAAGGGTGCTTGGTATTGGAGGACGAACGATTAATGCACTTAAAAAAGGGCGAATTCGACAGGGGGAGGTGGAAGGTATAAAAAATCAGATTGGTATAGCTGAGGCAAAGGCTATTATAGAGGAGATAAGCAGTTCAGCAGATAATTTTAGTCGTGAGATCAAGGAAATAGAACAACAGCTTTCACTCTATACAAGGTATGAGAAGATACTTACATCATTATCTCCGCTTATGGATATGCTGCCTGATAGTCCCTTCAGGGATTATACCGGTATAACCCTGTATAAAAGAGAGTCTCCCCTGCCTGTTCTTGAGCAGGCTATCCGGCAGATTACAGGCGGCAGATATGAGCTTTTCAGAAAAGATATTGATGAAGAGACAATGGCCTGTGTGATAGTATATCCAAAGGAATTCGGACTGGAGATTAAAAGGCTCTTTCAGGCGGAAAACATAAGTGAGATAAGGATGCCCTCGGATCTGGCGGATATGCCTCTAATGGATGCACTCAGGACTATCCTGAGTAAAAAGACTGAATTTCCTGCAAGGCTGATGGAGCTTGAGGATGCCCTTAACATATTGGCCTCAGAACGCTATGAGGAACTTATTATCTGCACTCATGTTATTGAAGAGAGATTAAGGCAGGCTGAGGTCATTACTGACCTTTTTGGTACATACAATACATTTTACCTGTGCGGGTGGGTTCCTGAGAATATTGTCCATACATTTTCAGACAACATCAAAAACAGATTTCATAACATGGTTGTTGTCAGTGAGTTGACTCCACGCCATGCTGAAATGGAGAAGGCCCCTGTCTTACTCAGTAATCCCCCTTTTGTCAGGCCGTTTGAGGTGCTGACACGATTTCTTTCTTTACCTGAATATGGGACTTTTGATCCCACCCCCCTTATGGCAGTCTTCTTCCCTGTCTTTTTCGGATTTATCCTCGGCGATACAGGATACGGTATTATACTTTTCCTTTTATCTCTCTTCGCACGTTTGAGATGGAAGCGGCATGAGACTGTAAGAGATATGGGTAATATATTTATGATTAGTTCATTGTGTGCAATAATCTTCGGGGTAGTATTCGGCGAGCTGTTTGGAGACCTTGGAAGGTATGTAGGAATGTCTCACTATATTGACCGCTCAAATGCACTGATTCCGCTTATCATATTCTCTGTTATTATCGGCGGGCTGCATATATCACTGGGACTGATTATAGGTGTCTTCATATCGCTTAAAAGGAGAGAGAGAAAGGAGGCCATGATACGGGTCTTCAAATTACTATTTGTCTTCTCCGTATTTGGAGCGGCCGCATCCGGTTATGGTGTTTTGCCCCAATGGTTCTTTCAGGTTGCGATAATTTTCGCAGTCAGTATTATTGCAGCACTCGTTTTATTTGAGAATTGGATCGCACCGTTTGATGCATTAAAGTTGATTGTCAATATCCTCTCATATATAAGGATTATGGGATTCGGTGCTGCATCTGTTTACCTTGCCTCTATTGCCAACAAACTGAGTGCAATGCCGCACAGCATTATTATAGGCATTATCATAGGGGTTTTCTTTCATCTGATAAATTTAGCAGTAGGTATATATGCACCGGCAATCCAGACTTTAAGGCTCCATTATGTGGAATTTTTCGATAAATTTTTCTATCCCGGCGGGATAGAGTATAAACCCCTCGGCAGAGGGAGAAAGGTGGTGATATGATGGACCTCGGATTAATGGCGATAGGCGCCGGTTTGGCGATTGGTCTTACTGCAATAGCAACTGCCATTGCACAGGCAAAGATAGGTGCAGCAGGCATCGGGGCATTGATAGAAAAGCCTGAACTGATCGGAAGGATATTGATACTCCTCGTTATCCCTGAGACACTGGTGATACTCGGGTTTGTTACAGCAGTGATTATACTCTCAACAGGCCGGTGAAGATATGTCTTACGATATTCTCATTGATTACATTCTGAAGGAGGGTGATAAGAGGAGGGATGAACTCCTGTCAGAGGCAGGTCAAAAGGCCGCTGTCATGCTTGCAGAACTTGACATCAAGATAGCGGGCCGCAGGGAAGATGCTATAAGAAATATAAAAAAGGAGCTTGAAGGATACAGGATTAAGGAATTAAATAAGGCACGGTTTCAGGCGAAGTCATTTGCAGCTTCGGCTCAGGGAGAGGTAATAGAGGAGGTATTTAAAGAGGCTGCATTTGTATTTCAATCTATTGCAGAAGGGCCATCATATCCTTCAATACTGAAGAGCTTCCTCATTGAAGGATTGCAGGCCATTGAAGGGGAGGTACACGTCAAAACAAACAGCAGGGATTGTCACATCATAAAAGATATTCTAAAGGATATAGCCCTTACAGCCCTTGCAAATTGTGAGGTTATATCAATAAACTCAGATGACAGTATAATAGGTGGCGTAGAGATATTGTCTCAGGATAAATGCGTAACAGTAATTAATACCCTCTGGAGCAGGTTTGATAAGGTTAAAGAAGATTTAATGCCTGATATGAGGGAGATACTGTTTGGAGGTATTGAGGTGTGGTGAAATGCAGACAATATTCCTCCCCTTTAGAAGGGGAGGCTAGGTGGGGTATTTTTAATAATAGCAATGCCTGATTATGCCTATATCAATGCTCGGATACGCTCAATGGAAGGGGAACTGCTCAGTCAGGAACAGATCAGTGAGCTGTTATCCTTTCGTGAGTTGTCATCAGCCGCTTCATTTATAAAAAAAACAGTCTATTCTATTTCCTTTTTTGAAGGTGCTGAGGGTTCCGAAGGTTCAATGGCCAATACTACAGATACTGCCATCAGGGCTTCACTCTCCGCTTCCATGCAGAAAATCCTTTCAATGTTTAAAGGGGATGAGAATAGCCTGATACAGATACTTTTATCGAAGTGGGATGTATTCAATATCAAAACCCTGTTGAGGGGAAAACTGAATCATGCGGTATCGGATGAGGTATTATCTGCAACAATCCCTGCCGGTAGTCTTGATGAGAATATGCTGAAGGAGGTGTATAAACAGCCGTCCATACAGGCGATGCTCGATATGCTTTTTACAATAGGTTATAGCTATGTGTCATCTGTTATTAAGATAAAAAATCTGTATCAGGGGAATCTGTTAAAAGCAGAGGTGGAGATGGAGAAAGCCTTTTTTAAAGACATGCTGAAGAGAATAAATTCCTCCGGGGAAAAGGGAACAGACAGGGGTATTGTGGAGGATACTATCCGGCTATTCATTGACAGATATAACCTGATTGCCGCAGCCAGGATGGCAAACGGAGGCATACAGACAGACGAGGCCATCGGATATTATATAGAAGGCGGTGAGATGGTCACGTTGGAAATATTCAGGAAAATCATTAAGGCGAGAGATGTCACTGAGTGCATGGTAATGATTGAAAATGCTGTCTGGAAGACACACTTTGAGAGATACTCTGCGCAATCACGAATAACAAACCCTGTCCTGCTTGTTGAAAGGTGGATGGATCACGAAGTCCTGAACCGTGCCTTAAGACTGCACCGGTCCGACCCGCTCAATATAGGTCTCGTGATAAGTTACATCCTGAGAAAGACCAATGAGGTAATAAACCTGCGGACAATACTAAGGGGCATCCTATATAATCTCCCGCAGGGGGAGATAGAGGGGCTTTTGATTATTGTATAGGTATAAGAAGGCACGAATAGGTGTGATAACAGAATACATTTTCTGTTTCCTTTTGATGGGTTGTTTGAAAAATAATTATTCGCAGGGGAGATTATGAAGGGGCGAAATGAAAAAGGTTTATCTGTATGGGTAAAATTTATAAAGACAAGAAATCAAAAGTGGTCTTCGCGTAATCGAGTGGGTAAAAAACATGTGAAAATGACCAGAAAGTGGCTTGAGATAAGGATTAGATGATATTGTATAGATATAAGAAATCCGGCATGATTATGGAATGTCAAAATAGCGGCAATTATTGGGTGCATACAGGTTCCTCGGATTTTATCTATGAGCCTGAAACAAGGGAATTGGAGTTAAATAATATTCCCTCCCCCGTCAAGGGGGAGGGAACCTATATTGACCGCAACTACTTTGTTATTCCATAATTATGACGGATTTCTTATGCCTGCATAATATCATCACTACCTTATTTCAAGCCACCTCATGGTTGTTTTCCTATAATTTTT
>JACRGV010000139.1 GCA_016212215.1 Nitrospirota bacterium | reverse complement strand
CGGATGAACCGTCATGAAACGGAGGTTTCACAAAGGAGGATGAAAACCACCCCCCCAAGCCCCCCCTTGTTAAGGGGGGGAAAGTTCCTTTGGTGCTCAATGGCCAACGGCAATCCCCCCCTTTGTTCAAGGGGGGGCATGGGGGGTCATTTTCGGATGAACCGTCATGAGCGGGGCGCTCACAAAGGGAAATGAAAATAGTAAACAGTGAGCAGTAAACAGGAAAGGCAGTCTTTATCTGCTAACTGCTTACCGCTTACTGCTTACTTGGGGTTATTTTCGGATGAACTCCCATGAACCGAGGGTTCACAAAGGGCCATGAAAATCAGCGGGACAGGAATGTCCCGCCTATCCTCATAGATATGGATAGGCGGGGTTTTCTTACCCCGCCGGAGGTAATTTCAGATGAAAGGAACTATCTAAGTTGGCAATTCAGCAGGTTACTGTAAAACCGGAACATATAAAAAAGACAGGGCCGGTCAAAAAAACTGAAAGGCAGTCCGGCAAAGGTGAAGATATGTTCTCAACACTCCTTTCTCTTTCATTGAATATTGCCAATCAACAAATAAAAGACACCGGTCTTGCAGAAAAAAACACAGAGAATGAAAAGCCTGCTAAGGCCGCAGATAAAAAAGAAGGCAGTGATGATGAAAATAAAATGAAGGGTTCAAGGGTTCAAGTGGCCAAGGGTTCAAGTGAAACGTCTATGAGTATGCCGCTAACAAAGGATAATGAAAACCCCAACCCTCACCCCCCCGTTACTACTTCGGGGGCAAGCTTTAATCCTCTCCCTGAGGGAGAGGAAATTTCTCTCCCTTTAAAGGGGAGGGGCAGGGTGGGGATGGGGTCTTTTTCGGGTGAACCGGACATGAACGGGGCGCTCACAAAGGGGCATGAAAATCAAGGGGACAAGAATGTCCCGCCTATCCTCTTCAAAGGGAGGCGAATCCTCGAAATTCCCTCCCCCTTGAGGGGGGAGAGTCAGGGTGGGGGTGAGCTGCGAGTATCTTCGTGTGAACCTTTAATGAGCCATGAAATTACAAAGAACAACGAAAATCCCCTTCTATTTACACTGTTAGAAAAGAGTGGCGAGGGGGGAGTTGATACCACTACTGATTTTAAATTACCTGTGGATATTCTTCCAGATAGTATTGTTAATCCACAAATCGAAAACTTAGACAATAATAAATTGCTCAATGACAACGGTATGCTTGTTACTGCTGTTAAAGGGACGCCTGTTAATACAGATGGTAATAATATAAGTTCGCAATCAGTTTACAGATATGCGGATCAGGGAAATCTGGTCCAGTATATGTCACAGCAGATTATCCATGCATCTCATGTCGGGACACATACTGCAAAGATCAGTCTCAGACCGGCTGAACTTGGGGATCTCCGCCTTGATATATCTGTAGCTGATAAGAATGTAAAGGCCCTTATTGTCGTTGAGAATGAGGAGATAAAAAAGATGGTTGAATCCGGCTTTAATAGTCTCAGGGATGATTTAAAAAATCAGGGCCTTAATGTAGAGCAGTTTAGTGTAGAGATACAAAAAGATGATTTCATGGATAATTTTAAATCACTGTATGAAAGGAATGAAAAAGGTTCAAATAAATGGGAAAACATTATTGCGGGTAAAAATACCGGCAGCACGGAACATCCGTTAATGATGCCTGCTTTATTTGGAATCGGGGTAAAGGGAGGCATTAGCATATTTGCATGAAACAAGGAGGGGACAAGATGATTACATCAGTAAACAAATTTGATACATACTCAACTGATACGACAAAGAGGGAGGCAAAGAAGGCACTTGGTAAGGATGACTTTATGAAACTGCTTGTAACACAGATGCAGTTTCAGGACCCTTTGAAACCTATGGAGCATACAGAATTTACTGCACAATTGGCTCAGTTCTCGAGCCTTGATCAGCTTTTTTCCATAAACGACGGGATGAAGAAACTATCGGAAAAAGGAGGGGCAAACAGTGTTCAGGCTGTGGACTTTATTGGAAAGGAAGTAAAAGCCTCTGGAAACAAGGTTTATATTGGAAAGGATAAGTCCTCTGTAGTAATAGGTTACAACCTCTCTGATGATGTTTCAAACATTAAAGTTAACATCACTGATAAAGACGGGAATATTGTCAGGACTATTAAGGCAGGGCCGCAGGATGCAGGGGGGCATAACATTGACTGGGACGGCAGGAATAATTCCGGCAATATGGTTTCATCCGGTGAGTACGGATTTTCTATCTCTGCTGTTGACATCAATGGAAAGGAATCTGAGGTCCCGACAAATATTTCAGGTATTGTTACGGGTGTTTCGTTTGAGAATAATGTGCCTTATCTTCAGGTCGGGGAAACACGAATCATGGTGACAGATGTTAATGAGGTGAAGGAGGTGAAAAAGTAAAGAGTAGGCAGAAGTTAGAAGTAAGAAGCAAGAATAAGACAGAAACAAGAAGAAGGCAGAAGCAAGAAGCAAGAAGCAAGAAAAAACAGAAGCAAGAATTCTAAACAACAAGAGGTGATATTATGGCGGTTTTAACATCTTTATATTCAGGTATCAGCGGTTTGAATGCAAATGGTGCTGCGTTGTCTGTAATAGGTAATAATATTGCTAATGTAAATACTGTCGGATTTAAGGCGAGCAGGGCATCCTTTGCAGATGTTTTAAATGGTGCAGCAGGGGATATACAGATAGGAAGGGGGACATATCTGAGTGACGTGTCTTCAACATTTACTCAGGGTTCACTTGAGGTTACATCCAATGGACTGGACCTCGGTATTGATGGTGATGGTTTTTTCCTTGTCAGGGATTCTTCAGGCTCGCAGTTCTATTCAAGGGCCGGACAGTTCAGCATAGACAAGGAAGGGTTAGTAGTTAATAATGAAGGGCTTCACCTTCAGGGGTATCAGACAGATTCAGCCGGTAATGTTTCAGGTACTATTGATAATATAAACATTTCGTCCAATACAACATCACCAAACATTACTTCAGCTATCCAGATTACTGCAAACATGGATTCCACGGTATCTCCTGTTGCAGATGGTTTTGACATAAACAACATAACCGATACAAGTCATTTTTCAACAGCATTAAGTGTTTATGACTCACTCGGTAATGAACATGTCGTATCTGTATATTTTACAAAGATATATGAAGATACAGCCGGTGAGACAGGAAATTACTGGCAATGGAATGGTGTTGCTGATGGTGTCGGCGGGACTTCTGTTATGGCAAGGGGGTATCTGCAGTTTGATCCGACAGGGGCTTTAGTTGCAGAAAATATTGCTGATATGGACATAACGCTTAATGACCCTCCAGGTGTAACTAATCCTACAGGGGTAGATTTTCCTGACCCTATCTCCAGTTTCAATTTTAATGGCGGTGTTACACAGGGTCAGCCGATAACTTTTGATTTTGGAACAGGGACTGCAAATGGCGGATCCGGACTCGACGGTACAACCCAATTCGGGACAGCATCCGTTACCCTTTTCCAGACACAGGATGGGTACTCATCAGGGTCTTTAAAGAGCCTGAACGTAAATCAGAACGGTACTATCAGCGGACTTTATACGAATGGCCAGACCAGGGTTGTAGGACAGGTGGCACTTGGAATGTTTAATAATCCCCAGGGACTTATCAAAATGGGTAAAAATCTTTTTGCAGAGTCTTATGATTCCGGACAGGTGATAAATGGCGCCCCGGATAAAGGAGGCAGGGGAAGGCTTCTATCCAGCTCGCTTGAACTCTCCAATGTAGACCTCGCAGAAGAATTCATAAAACTAATAACAATTCAGCGTGGATTCCAGGCTAACTCAAAGGTAATCACTACCACTGATGAGATGCTGAATGACCTTATTAATCTGAAGAGATAATGGGTTCACTCAAAAATACCCTCCGGCGGGGTAAGAAAACCCCGCCTATCCATGTTCTATGAGGATAGGCGGGACATTCCTGTCCCGCTGATTTTCATGTCCCTTGTGAGCGCCTCGCTCATGACGGTTCACCCGTCAATCCCATGACATCTCAAATTTTGTTTTGACGTAATCAATGTCTCCTGCTTTGTATGGATATTTATAACTAATTGATTTATAAGGTAATATTATTTCAAAAATAGTTTAATTTGCTGGCATATTCATTGCAAAACTATATTATAAGCTGAATAAATAATTCTGAAATTTATTAAGAGAGGGGATTATGGCAAAAGAAAACGAAGATGTTAAATCAGAAGATGAAAACAAAAAAGCGGATGTCGCTCAGGCAAAGGGTAAAGGCGGGAAGCCTGGGTTAATAAAATTAGTGATAATAGCAGTTGTTGCATTAATGCTGATGGGCGGAGGTTTTTTCGGCTATAAAGTTTTCTCAAAAAAGGAACATGGTCCTGAGAAAGGGGAATTGGCAAAGGAAGAGAAGGAAAAGCATGAACCGGGGCAAATGATTGCTCTTGACCCATTTGTGATTAATCTTGCGGACGAGGATATAAAGTATCTCAAGATTACTATTAATCTTGAGGTTGATTCGGAAAAGGTTAAAGAGGAGGCAACAAACAGGATGCCGCAGATCAGGGATACGATATTGATGTTGATGACAAGCAAGACATCTGAAGATGTAAAAGATGTCGGTGGAAAATTAAAGTTACAGGATGAAATGGTTTCACGAATTAATCATAATTTATCGGTTGGGAAGGTTAAGTCAGTTTATTTTACGGAATTTGTAATGCAATAAAGACAGTGAATAGTAAATAGTGAATAGTAAGCAGTAAGCAGTTAGAAGTTAGAAAGAGGGGGGATACATACTTTCAGATGGAAAAGATACTTTCACAGGATGAGGTTAATGCATTACTTAGGGGTATAGAGAGTGGTGATGTAAATACTCATTCCGGTGATTCTGATGATAAAGATGGGGCACAGCAGTATGACCTTACCAGTCATGACCGGGTTGTCCGCGGCAGGATGCCCTCGCTTGAGATTATTAGTGAACGTTTTGCAAGGATATTCCAGATAAGCATGTCGGCCACTTTAAAGAAGGTCGTGGATGTACAGCTTGTGTCTGTTGAAGTTGTAAAGTTTGGGGATTTTATGAAACACATCCCCCTGCCATCCTGTATCAATGTTATCAAGCTAGACCCTTTGAAAGGTTTCAGTCTGCTTATTATTGACCCAAGGATGGTGTATCTATTGATAGACCATTTTTTCGGCGGGACGGGTCAGACCCATGTAAAGGTTGAAGGCAGGGATTTTACTGCTATTGAGCACAAGATAATCAACAGGATTGTGGGCCTTGCATTAAAGGATACTGAAAAGGCATGGAAACCTGTTCATCCTGTTTCTGTGCTCCTCAATCGCACAGAGATAAATCCACAGTTTGCTTCAATCGTTACACCTACAGAGGTTGTTGTAACAGTAGAATTCAGTGTGGAGATTGAATCATCACCGGGGAAATTACTTCTGTGCATCCCCTATCCTACCATTGAACCTATTAAAGAGAAACTCCAGGCCGGTTATCAGAGTGACCAGTACGAGGTTGACGGCAGATGGTTAGACAGGTTCAGGGAGCAGTTGTTTGAGTGTTCATTGAATATATCCGTGGAGCTTGGACATACAAATATAAAGGTCAGGGATATCCTGAACCTGTCAGTCGGTGATGTTATTGTGCTTGACCAGCCTGCAGAGGAATTCATTATAGCAAAAGTAGAAAAATTACCTAAGTTTCATGGAAGGCCGGGACAATTCCGCGGAAACCTTGCCTTTCAGATATTGTCACAGGGTTAAAACATTTAAATAATTTCCCCAATAATTTACCCTCCCCCCTTGTGGGGGAGGGAAGGGTGGGGGGTAAGAAGAGCGGGGGAGAAGAACATGGATGATGAAGATTTAGCGGCACAATGGGCTCAACAGTTAGAGGAAGAGTCAGCTAACATGGGTCAGGAAAAGCAACCTGAGCCTGAAAATACAAAGGTTGCCGGCTTTGCACCGTTGAAGGCCGCCGGTGTCGCCCCCGGAATGAACAATCTTGATTTCCTCCTCGATGTCTCACTTAACCTCTCAGTAAACATAGGCTCAACAAGGATGCTGATAAAAGACCTGCTGCAATTAGGCCAGGGATCAATAATAGAACTTAACAAGATCGCCGGAGAACCAATGGACGTCCTGGTAAATGACAGACTTATTGCAAGAGGCGAGGTAGTAGTAGTTAATGATAAGTTCGGGATAAGGCTGACGGATATTATGAGTCCTACGGAACGTGTAGAACAGTTAAAATGACCCCCCGACTCACAAGGCAATGGATTGATAGTTAAGGCAGGAAATGAGTGGAGCAATTAAAATGACCCCCAGACTCCCCCCCTTAACAAGGGGGGGGCAAGGGGGGGGTTATGGAGGGTACAAGTATGAAAAGAATTATACTGTTGTTGATATTGTTGGTTATGCCGGCAGGCTGGGTGGAATATTCAATAGCAGAGTCTCCGGCTCTGGTGCTTTTAAAGAATGTAGAAGTTACATCAACTGCTGAAGTTAAAAAGGTTGAATTGAAGTTTGATGGTGTACCAAATGAATTTGTCCCTTCTTATCGTGAAGAGTTTGTTCAGGTAGAGCTTAATAATACATCAGTCATTCCTCCAAAACAGTGGATTAATGTAAAAGACGGGTTTTTCAAGAATATCTTTGTATATCAATTTGATGATAAGACTGTTCGTGCGAGATTTTACACAAACGGAAATGCAATAAATCTTCAGGACAAGATTAAATTCACGAATGAAAATGACAGTATCGTTGTAACTTACAATGTATCAGGAGTCCAATCAGCAGTACCGGTTGCGCAGAATGTTCAGGGAGATGCTACTGCTGAACATTCTGAAAGCAGTGCTGATAACAATTCTGAGAATCGGGTATTAGCAGGCGGAGTTAAGGAAGATGCCGCCGCACGGCACCTGACTCCCATACCATCAGCCGCCCCGGAGATATTCGGTTCATTTGTTAAGATGATTGTCGTCCTCGGGATACTGATAGCGCTACTCCTTGTTGTGCTGTATGTTGTTAAAAAGTATCTCTGGAAAAAGATCGGAAAGGGCGGTAAGGAAGATGGTATCAAGGTTATTACAAGCGCTTATGTAGGTCCAAAAAAGTCAATAGCCCTTGTTGAGGTAGCAGGTGAGAGAATTGTTGTCGGAATTACCCCTGACAATATCTCAATGCTAACAAAAGTGAGTAAAGATATGGAATTTCATGAGGTCTTAAACGAACAGGTATCAACAGTGACAGATGATAATGTACATGGCGCCCCCTCACCCGGACCCTCTCCCCTTGGGGGAGAGGGTGCTATGTTCAGTCTCCCTCCCCTTCAAGGGGAGGGCCGGGGCGGGGATGGGGTAGCTTTGAATAACACAACAGACAAAAAGGTTGAAATTAATGATGAGCTTTGGGAAAAGGCATAACTATATAAAACATATATTAGTGACGGCAGTCATGGCCTTCTCTGCCTATTTGTATCCTGCAAGGATGGTATTTGCAGCAGAGGCCGCAGGGGGCGGATTGCCTTTACCTAATATCAATATAAGCATCGGAGGTAATCAGGGTACCGGAGGTACTGCTGTTACTGTCCAGATATTGTTTCTACTGACAATACTATCCCTTGCCCCGGCAATTATAGTTATGGTAACATCCTTTACCAGGATTGCAGTTGTACTTTCACTGCTACGCCAGGCGCTCGGTACACAGCAGATTCCTCCTAATCAGGTTATCATAAGCCTTTCCCTCTTTCTAACATTCTTCATAATGTCCCCGGTATGGAATAAGATCAATACTGAGGCTGTTCAACCTCTTATGTCTAATGAAATAAGCCAGTCTGTTGCTTATGACAGGGCTATAGTCCCTATCAGAGGCTTTATGTTAAAACAGGTAAGGGAAAAGGACCTCGCCCTTTTTATTGATATGGCTAAGATAAAAGAGCCAAAGAATGTCTCTGAGGTCCCGACTTATGTGGTAATCCCGGCCTTTATGATAAGTGAGCTGAAAACCGCTTTTCAGATAGGCTTCCTGATGTATATCCCATTTCTTGTTCTTGATATGGTAGTGGCAAGTGTACTTATGTCAATGGGTATGATGATGCTTCCTCCTGTAATGATATCCCTCCCATTTAAGCTGATGTTGTTTGTACTCGTAGACGGATGGTACCTTATAGTAGGTTCAATTGTTAAGAGCTTTGGATGATAAAAGATATTGGAATCCAGAAGTAAGAAGTAAGAAGTAAGATAATAATGTATTTAAAACTATGACGCCTGAACTTGTTATCACCATTGGCAGAAATGCCCTTGAGACGGCAATATTAATATCAGCCCCCATGCTGTTGCTGAGTCTCGTAGTAGGGATATTAATAAGCATATTTCAGGCTGTAACGCAGATTAATGAGGCAACATTAACATTTGTCCCCAAGATAATTGTAACGTTCCTAGCCTTACTTATCTTTTTCCCCTGGATGCTCAGGATAATGCTCGGATTTACTTCTACCTTATTTACGAATATACCAATGTATGTGAGGTGAGAGGCTGAAGGTAGATAGGCTGAAGACTGAAGCAAGAAGTAAGAAGTCAGAAGCAAGAAGTCAGAAGTAATGGGAGAAACATCGGGAAAACTCTCTCCCCCATAGAATTCCCCCTCCCTTGAGGGGAGGGGGGCAGGGGGAGGGTGGGCCAGGGTGGGGTTATTTTAGAATGGACTTAAACATTAACTCATTCATATTAATATTCTCAAGGGTTTTATCAATGCTTATAAGCATACCTGTCCTTGGGGCGAAGAATGTGCCTAAGGGGTATAAGATTGGGCTTGGCTTTTTTATCACACTGATTTTAATTCAGGTAGTTAATATTGATAAAAGTATAATGCCTGCTGATATTTCTGTGATGGTTATGGGGATAGGCGGGGAATTTCTGATCGGATTTATAATAGGTCTCCTTGCAAAGCTTATATTTACAGCAGTTGATATTGCAGGTGATGTAATGGGTTTTCAGATGGGGTTTTCAATAGTTAATGTAATTGACCCGCAGACAAGTTCACAGGTTCCCATTGTCGGGACGTTCCAGTCAATCCTGTGTGCGCTGATATTCCTGTCAATTAACGGTCACCACTATTTTCTTGCGGCCCTTGCAGAGAGCTTTAACATCATACCGCCATTACGGTTCGGGCTTTCAGGTGATCTATTAAACGCGATTGTTAAATTTCTGGGAGAGATATTTGTGCTTGCCATTAAGATAGGCGCGCCGGTAATGGTGGCGCTGCTTATTACCAATGTGGCCATGAGTATAGTATCAAAGACCATGCCCCAGATGAATATAATGGCAGTAGGTTTCCCAATAACGATTACGGTCGGATTAATAATAATGGGCCTCTCTTTACCGCTATTTGCTTTTCTTATTGACAGGGTATTTACAGACATGCAGGGAAATTTACTGGATATATTGAGTGTAATGAGGAGATAAGGAGATTTTATTCCCTCCCCCTTGACGGGGGAGGGGTAGGGTGGGGGGGGTTAGAGGAGATAAGATGGCTGAGCAGGATATGGAGAAGACTGAACAGGCGACGCCCAAGCATGAGGAGGAGGCACGCGAGAAAGGGCAGATTGCAAGGAGCAACGAGATACCTGCTGTTGCAGTCCTATTAATGGGGACAATGGTGCTCTATTATATATTTCCAAGGATATATGCAAATTTCCTCGACATGACCACAGGCATACTTTCTGTAAGCGGTACTATGGAATTGACTACAGAGAATATTTATCCCTTAGGCATTAATATAATCAAAAGGGTATTTTTTGTTCTGTCTCCATTCTTATTTATGGTAGTTGCAGTGGGGGTTGCATCCAATGTCCTCCAGATAGGTTTTATGTTTTCCTCCAAGGCTATGGAGGTTAAGTTCTCCCGCATCAATCCAATCGAAGGGCTGTCGAGGATATTCTCGCTGACCATTTTTGCAGAACTGGTAAAGGCATTTTTAAAGATAACTGTAGTAGGTTATACATCCTACCTGCTTATTAAACGGGAGTTCTTTAATTTCCCGGTACTTATTGAAACAGATGTCCCATATATAATGTCCTACTCCGGGATGCTTGTGATAAGGCTTTTTACATGGACAGGTACAGTGCTGGCAATACTTGCGGCAATAGATTTCGGGTTTAAAAAATGGCAGCACGTAAAGAGTATGAAGATGACAAAGGAAGAGATTAAAGAGGAATTCAGACAGTCGGAAGGCGACCCTAATGTAAAGTCAAGGATCAGGACACTCCAGATTCAGATGGCAAGAAAGCGTATGATGGCAAACGTTCCAAAGGCGGATGTTGTAATAACAAACCCGACTCATATTGCCGTTGCAATTGAATACAAACGTGAAAATATGGGAGCACCTAAGGTAATTGCAAAGGGGGCAGGGCTTGTCGCAGAAAAGATAAAAGAGATAGCAAAGGCAAACGGCGTCGTGGTTGTTGAGAACAAACCCCTTGCACGTACACTTTTCAAGGTAGTGGAGATAGGAGAAGAGATACCGGGAAACCTTTATAAGGCAGTTGCAGAGATATTGGCTTATGTGTATAGGTTGAAGAGAAAAGTATAGGTGTATAGGCCGAAGGTTGAAGGTTGAAGCAAGATATTAGAGGTAAGAAGTAAGAAGTTAGAAATAAGAGTAGAACCACTTCTACCAATTCCCTCCCCTTCAAGGGGAGGGGTAGGGTGGGGATGGGGTTTTATAAGGAAAACGGAGATAACTTATGGCAGCAGCAGCAACTGAGACTCAACCGAATAACATAATCATTACACTGGCTAAAAACAGTGACATGGCTTTAGGCCTGCTTGTTTTGGGCATAGTGGTTGTAATGATTATCCCTATACCTTCATTTATCATGGACCTTTTGCTGTCATTCAGTATTACATTTTCTATCGTGATTATGCTTGTTTCAATGTATATATTGAAGCCGATTGAGTTCTCTGTTTTTCCATCAGTGCTTCTTGTAGCTACTCTTGCAAGGTTGTCAATTAATGTGGCAACTACAAGGCTTATATTGCTGAAAGGGCATGAGGGGTCAGACGCTGCAGGAAAGGTTATAAGGGCGTTCGGGAATTTTGTTGTTGGGGGCAATTATGCAGTCGGAATAATTATCTTTGTAATACTAGTTGTAATAAATTTTGTTGTTATTACAAAAGGCGCAGGCCGTATTGCTGAGGTGGCTGCAAGATTTACACTCGATGCAATGCCCGGAAAGCAGATGAGTATTGACGCAGACCTTAATGCAGGCCAGATAGACGAGGTGGAGGCAAGGAAGCGAAGGACAGCGGTTTCAAGAGAAGCTGAATTCTACGGGGCAATGGATGGTGCAAGTAAATTTGTACGCGGTGATGCTATTGCCGGTATTATTATTACGTTGATAAATATTGTCGGTGGTCTTGTCATTGGGGTATTACAGCATGGCTTAAACATAAGTGTCGCGGCACAGAATTACACATTGCTTACCATTGGAGACGGACTTGTCAGCCAGATACCGGCACTCATAATCTCTACCTCAGCCGGTATCATAGTTACACGTGCGGCCTCTGATGCAAATCTTGGGACTGAGATTACAAGACAATTCCTTGTTCATCCCAAGGCAATAGCAATCAGCGCAGGTATCATATTCTTCTTTGGATTAATACCGGGACTTCCACATATACCATTCATAATATTTGCTATGATTACCGGGGGAATAGCATATCTCTCCAATAATATGAAGAAGACATTGATGGTAGATGGTGTATGGACAGACGGGCAGACAACAGGGAAAAAGATTAAACCGGAGAATGAGGAGAAGGCTGAGCCGCCAAAAGAAGACCATGATATGATCCCCCCGCTTGATATTATGGAATTAAACCTTGGATATGGACTCATCCCTCTCGCTGACCCTGAACAGAAGGGTGAATTAGTAGAGAGGATTAAGGCAGTGAGGCAGCAGTTTGCATCTGAAATGGGGATATTGATTCCCCCTATTCATATAAGAGACAGCTTCCAGCTTGAGTCGAACAAATATGCTATACTCATCAAAGGTTCAATGGTTGCTGGTGGTGATATCATCCCTGAACGCTTCCTTGCACTGAATCCATCCGGCACGGACAAAGGGGTACAGGGGATACCTACACAGGAGCCGTCATTCGGACTCCCTGCCCTTTGGATATTATCTCAGGATAAAGAGAGGGCCGAGCTTTCAGGATTTACAGTTGTTGATCCGTCTACAGTTATTGCCACACATCTTACAGAAGTTATAAGGTCTCATGCTCACGAGTTAATCGGAAGGCAGGAGATCCAGCTTTTACTCGACAACTTTGCTAAGAAATATCCCAAGGTAGTTGAAGAACTCGTCCCGAATCTGCTTCCGCTTGGGATAGTTGTAAGGGTCCTTCAGAACCTCTTAAAAGAGCGTGTTCCGGTAAGGGATTTTCGTACAATACTGGAGACACTTGCTGATTATGCATCTCTGACAAAAGACCCTGAGATACTAACAGAATACGTTCGCACCTGCATGTCGAGGGCCATAACAATGCAGTATCAGAATGAAAATAATCTTCATGTAATAACGATTGACCCTGTATTAGAAGAGAAGATAGGTGCATCTGTTCGTCAGACCTCGCAGGGAATGTATATTTCAATGGAACCGAGGATTGCCCATAATTTTATCAATCAGGTCAAGGGGAGCATAGAGGCGGCAAACAGAAAAGGTGTATATCCGGTGCTGCTCACTTCACCGGCGATCAGAAGTTCTTTAAGAAAGTTCCTTGAAAAATTCATCCCTAATGTAGTTGTTATGTCTTCAAGCGAGGTCTCTTCTGTTGTGGGTTTACAACCGGTTAATATAGTGAGGTATAGCGATGCAGATTAAAAAATATGAGGCAGTAGATATGCAGGAGGCATTAAAACTTATAAAAAGGGACCTCGGCCCTGATGCAGTAATTTTGTCTACAAGAGAGATAAAAAAGGGGAACGGAATATTCGGCATGTTCAGCAGGCAGGTGGTAGAGGTCACCGCTGCCAGAGATTATTCTGAGAAGGTAAAAGATAAGGCAATTGCAGCGTATTCCCCCCTCACCCACCCCTCTCCCCCCTTTATAAATGTCGGAGAGGGTAAGGGTGAGGGGTTATCAGAAGACCTGTTGAAGGAAGAGATTAACAGGATAAAGGCTGATTTTGGTGCTACTCCTGTTGAACTCAGGGAAGTAAAAACAGAGATAGGGGTACTCAAGAGCTATGTTCAGGAATTACTGCGAACCGGGGAAGATGAACAATTAAAGGGTCTTCCTGATAAACTCGTTATATTTTACAGGAAGCTTGTTTCAGAGGGCATTGATGTCACACTTTCGGGCCGTATAGTCAGGATCCTTGACAGTAAGCTTTCTGAAGAACAAAAAAATAATTTTGAGCAGATTAACAGGCTCGGTTATGAATTAATTCAAAAGCAGGTGAAGGTATCCGGCCCGGTATACAATATTGAAAAGGGACAGAAGATTGCAGTGTTTGTCGGCCCCACAGGTGTCGGCAAGACAACGACTATCGCAAAGATTGCAGCGAAATATACATTAGTAGACAAAAAGAAGGTAGCCCTTGTTACCTTTGATACCTTCAGGATTGGGGCAATTGAACAGTTGAAGATTTATGCAAAGATAATAGGACTTCCGGTTGATGTTGTGCTGACCCCTGATGAATTACCCGAGGTCGTGGAAAAGAGGAGGGACGCTGATATTATCCTGATAGATACAGCAGGCAGGAATCATAAGGATAGAGATTATATTAAAGAGATAAAAGCAATGTGGTCACACAGGCTCAAACCGGATTGTTATCTTGTGCTTGCATCAACAAGCAGTAATGAGGTACTGACTGATGTGATCAACAGGTTCAGAGAGATACCGGTTAGCGGATTATTATTTACTAAGTTAGATGAGGCAGAGAAATTCGGAATAATATTCAATGCAATGATAAAGGCCCAGAAACCATTATCATATTTTACAACAGGCCAGAGAGTGCCGGAGGATATAGAGCCGGCAGAGGCCCAGCGGTTAAGCAGATTAATACTTGGGATGGAAGGGGTAAACAGCCATTGAGAAAGGTAGCAGGTAGCAGGTGCAAGAAGTAAGAAGTAAGAAGTTAGAAGCAAGAAACCCGCTAAAGATTATTCCCTCCCCCTTGAGGGGGGAGGGTCAGGGTGGGGGTGAGCTATGGAGATTTTATGATGAACCCACATGAACTGTTGGTACACAAAGGGCAATGAAAACCCCACCCTCACCCGGACCCTCTCCCTGAGGGAGAGGGTGCCAAGTTTATTCCCTCCCCTTCAAGGGGAGGGTCAGGGTGGGGATGGGGTTTATTCTCAGATGAATCGGAGGCTAAATGGATCAGGCGATTTCGTTAAAAGAGATGATGAATAAGAAGATTGTGAACACTGAGGCGGATGTAACTCATAACAGGGTAAAGGTAATT
Organism: Nitrospirota bacterium; assembly: GCA_016212215.1. Taxonomy (NCBI): domain Bacteria; kingdom Pseudomonadati; phylum Nitrospirota; species Nitrospirota bacterium. Next base: position 30,892 of record JACRGV010000139.1, on the reverse strand, counting down.
TCTGTTACCAGCGGCAAGGGCGGGGTGGGAAAGACAAATGTAGTTGTGAACCTTGCACTTGCATTGATTAAACTCGGTAAAAGGGTTCTTGTGCTGGATGCTGATATGGGTCTGGGAAACCTTGATGTTATGTTAGGGCTTACACCTGTATATAACCTTCAGCATGTGATCAATGGGGAGAACCGCATTTCAGATGTAATAACAAAAGGCCCCGGCGGTATGATGATTCTTCCGGCAAGTTCAGGTGTGCAGGAGCTTTCTGAACTTACGGCTCAGCAAAAATTAACCCTGCTTTCAGAATTCGACACATTAGATAATTCGATTGACATAATGCTCATTGACACGGCTGCAGGCATTTCAAGTAATGTTATGTATTTTAACAGTGCAGCCCAGGATATTATTGTGGTTGCCTCTCCTGAGCCGACCTCTCTGACGGATGCTTATGCTGTAATGAAGGTATTACATACAAAGTATGGGGAATGTCATTTTAAGCTATTGGTAAATATGGTCAGTGACTCTTCAGAAGGGAAGGAGGTTTTTAAAAAACTCAGTACTGCTGCAGACCGTTTTCTTAACATCTCGATTGATTATCTGGGTTACGTCCTGAAGGATAAACACGTTGTAATGTCGGTGATGGAACAGAGACCCGTGCTTGACCTTTATCCATGGTCCAATGCCGGCAGGTGTTTTATTGAACTTGCAAGAAAGATAAACGAATGGCCTGCAAATACAAAGCTGAAAGGAAATATACAGTTTATGTGGAAGAGGCTGATGGGGCAGACGGACTGGAGCAAGATATGATAAAAACAGGTAGCAGTGAGCAGGTAGCCGTAAGCAGGAAAGACATGAACCGAGGGTTCACAAAGGACAATGAAAACCCCACCCTCACCCGGACCCTCTCCCTGAGGGAGAGGGTACTTAGTTTATTCCCTCCCCTTCAAGGGGAGGGTTAGGGTGGGGATGGGGTTGATTTTCGGATGAATAAGGGGATGATTAACGTCCTCTAAAACAAAAGGAGTGATGTCATGGAAAAGACACTGAATAAGATAGAGCAGTACAAGAAGAAGGCTGGAAAGATTAAGAAAGGGATTATTGATCCGGCGACCAGGGATAAGCTGATTCAGGAATACGGGCCAAAGATAAAATATATGGCCTACAGGCTCTCATACAGGCTACAACCTGATATTGACATAGATGACCTTATGAGTGCGGGCATTATTGGTCTCATGGATGCTATGGATAAATACGACCCCGGGAAAGAGACACTGTTTAAGACTTATGCAGAATTCAGGATTAGGGGAGCGATGCTGGATGAGATACGTGCAATGGACTGGGTACCGAGGTCAGTTAAAGAGAAATCAGGATTACTGTACAAGACTATTCTTGAATTGGAAAAGAGGCTCGGCAGGCCGCCATCTGAAGAAGAGATATCATCTCAGTTAAATATGTCAATTGCTGAATATCAGGACTTTCTTACACAGGCACATGCATCTTCGATGATCAGCATAGAGGATTTAGGGGTTAATCTTGATAATGACAGGGACGTGTTTGAATATATAGGAGCTGCAGAAGGCCGTGACCCATTATCGCTTCTCCTCAAAAAGGATACAAAGAAATCGCTTGTCATCGCTATAGAAAAACTTCCTGAAAAAGAGCGAAAGGTAATCTCCATGTACTATTATAATGAACTTACTATGAAAGAGATTGGCGCTGCCCTTGAGGTAACTGAGTCGCGCGTCTCCCAGCTCCATACGCAGGCCATGCTCAGGCTCAAGGGGAAATTACAGGAAACAAACGGATGACTGAACCGGCAATCTTAACCAGGTCAATCGGCAAACTGATTGGGTTGATGAATCTCTATTCCAATAACCATCCGGCAGTCGGCCAGGCATTATCGTCTACAATCAATAACATCAATGAATATCTTTCAGCCAATCCTGAATTAACAATAGGTGTTGCTGAACACAGGCTTATTGTAGGGGATTATTCTGTTGAAGATCCCGGCCTGAAAGAACATGAGTTTATTGAATTATTGGAAAAGGCAGGCATTGCAGGCATTACAATAGAAACAGGTGTTTCTGTTGATGAGTTAAGGCTGATGTGCACTTCGCTTACAACAAGACAGCCTGATACAGTCAGGTTTCTTTCTGATAATGGGGTTATTCACATAAAGGTAAATAATGTTTATTACGCTAAGGTTAAGGAGGGGGAAGTCATATCATCTAACTCCGGCAACTCCGGTGAATCCGGGATTGAAGATTGCACATGGGTGGATGGCCTGAATAAAGGCAGTCTTGAATCGTCCATAATGAAGATTATCAGTAAGGTTGTGAAGTCCCCTGAAGACCGGAAAAAGATTTTTTCTATCATTTTGAAACAGCTTGAATATGAGATCGAAGAGAAGGTTAAAGCAGCAACAATGACGCTTGAGGCTGAAAAGAGACAGATAACTTATGACAAGGAACGTACGGAGATGGTTCTGTCCCATGTGGCTGACGGTATGATAATGGTTGATGACAGCGGCAGGATTCTTATGATGAATGAAACTGCTGAGGCAATTTTCGGGAAAACCCTTAAAGATAAAGCAGGAAAACATATTACAGAAGGGATCGGCGAAGGACATCTGCTGGCACTCTCAAAAGATTTATCATCTGCTATGAAGGAAGGTATGGAAAAGGAGGTGGAGTTAAAGGCAGTTGATGATACAGGGCATGTACTTAAATCAAGCACAGCCCTTGTCCATAATCCGGCCGGCAAGGTTGTGGGAATGATCTCGGTTCTTACTGATATAACCAAACAGAAGGAATTGGACAGACTAAAGAAGGATTTTGTATCCCATGTAACGCATGAATTAAGGACACCGCTTGTGGCAATTAAACAGGCGTTATCTCTTATGGTTGATAAAACCTCCGGTGCTGTAAATGAACAGCAGGAGAAGATGTTGCATCTTATGAAGCGTAATATAGAGAGGCTCTCTAAGTTTATCAATGACCTGCTTGATATGGATAAGATTGAGTCAGGAAAGCTATCAGTTCATCAGGCTGCTATGGATATCCGTGCAGTAGTTAATGATGTAGTCCAGAGTTTATCACCGTGGGCATCTCATCAGGGGATAGAGCTTACTGTTGTTTCACCTGAATCCTTACCCTCTGTTTATGCTGATTCAGACAGGGTTGTACAGATACTCACTAATCTTGTCGGCAATGCAGTCAAGTTTACAGGCAGGGGGGGAAGGGTAAGTATTAATGTCAGCAATGTAAAGCTAAAAGAAGAAATGAATAAATTTCTGAAGGTTTCTGTCATAGATAACGGACGAGGTATAGCAATAGAGGATATTGACAGAATTTTTGAGAAATTTGAGCAGGCAGGGAATAAAGATTCTACGGATATTAAGGGGAGCGGTTTAGGTCTTTCTATTGTTAAATCACTTGTAGAGATTCATGGAGGAAAGATTTGGGTAGAGAGTCAATTGGGGATTGGGAGTAAATTTACTTTTTCGCTCCCTCTGTATACAGAAGTTGAGATGAGAAATCTTGTTGCAGTGTATGAAGAGAAACCAACGCATGTACAGAAAAAAGGCCTATGGCAAAGACTGGGGTTTGCAGATGGCAATTAATATCCTGTTGATTGATGATGAGGCTGATTATTCTGAGATGATGGGGTTCTGGCTTATGGCACATGGTTATTCCGTCAGAATCGCCGGGTCAGGTGAGGAAGGTTTAAATGCTATGGGAGAAAATTTGCCGGATGTTGTGTTTCTTGATATGCAGATGCCGGAAATGGATGGTGTGACAACCCTGCGGAAGATTCGAATGGAATTTCAGGATATTCCTGTAATTATGATTACAGCATACTCAACAGAAGAAAAGAAAAAAGAGGCTGAACAGATTGGAGTAAATGGATTTTTCTCAAAGGGGGATGATTTTATTAATGCAGCAAAGATGATGTCTGATATTTTATGCAAGACAAGGGGATAAAATAAGATGCCGCAAACAGATAGTGATGTTATTTATAAACCGAAATTCTTTGAAAACGTACTAAGAAATATGGTTGACCTTCTTATCATAACTAATCCGGATGCAACTATAAGATATGCCAATCAGGTTGTACTGGACGTTCTTGGATATAATATTGAGGAGATAAGGGGGATTACGGTAGGAAGACTGTTTGATGACAGTGAGATGAGATTCTTCGGGCTTATCAAGGATATTTTATCTTACGGAAGGATAAGGAATTGCGGTCTGTATATGGTGTGTAAAAATGGAGAGAAGTTTCCAGTGGTTTTAAACGGCACGGTAGAGAGGGATGCTGATAATAGGATCGAGGCAATGGTATGGGTGGCAAGGGACATGAAGGATGTTCATCAGCTTATTACAGAACTTATGGTGGCGAATGAAGAATTGGAAGAGCATGTCAGGATGCGTACAGATGAGCTTCAAATAGCAAAAGATAAGAGTGAGAAGGCATTTAAAGAACTTCAGCAGATACAGGGGCAGCTTGTACAGAGTGAGAAGATGGCCTCAATAGGTCAGCTTGCCGCCGGTATTGCACATGAGATAAATAATCCCACAGGTTTTGTTTCAAGCAATGTAAAGACAATGGAGGAATATCTTAAAGATATAAAGGCGATAATCACAGAATATGAAGAGGTAGTGAAGTCATGTGAGAAGGTGGCTGACAAAGATATTCAGGAAAAGATTAAGAGGGTAGAGGATGAAAAGCAGGCAATAGACCTACCGTTCCTTCTGAATGATTTAGACCAGATCATTCATGAAACCACAGATGGGGTTAAGCGTATTACAAAGATTGTAAAGGATTTGAGAGAGTTCTCACATACAGGCTCAGATAAACCTGAATATGCAAATATCAATAAAGGGCTTGAGAGTACGCTTAATATAGTATGGAATGAGCTTAAGTATAAGGCAGAGGTTATAACTGTATATGGAGAAGTGCCGGAGGTGTTGTGTTATTCACAGCAGTTGAATCAGGTCTTTATGAACCTGCTCGTTAATGCGGCACATGCGATTAAGGAAAAAGGAACGATAAAGGTTAATACCATGTTTGAAGATGGGTTTGTAGTTGTAGAGGTAAGTGATACAGGGGAGGGTATCCCGCCTGATAATTTGTCGAGGATATTTGAACCTTTTTTTACAACAAAGCCGGTTGGTAAAGGTACAGGGCTTGGGCTCGCTGTTACTTATGCAATTGTACAGAAACATTGCGGGGAGATTAAAGTTGAAAGTGAAGTCGGGAAAGGTACAACATTCAGGATTTACATTCATCCTGAATGTGAAAATCTAAAACGCTTAATTAAATGATTGGTGAGGGCAGCATAAAATATGGGTTCCTATACTCTTCTATTTGTTGATGATGAGACAAGTATATTAAGCTCGCTTTACAGGGTCTTCAGGAAGGAAGGATACGATATATTAAAATCCGACAATCCGGTAGAGGCATTGAATATACTTAAAGATAATAAGGTTCACCTTATATTGTCCGACTACCGTATGCCTGAGATGGATGGGGTTGCATTTATGCACGAGGCAATGAATATCCAACCGGATGCAATCAGGATAATATTGAGCGGTTACGCTGAAAGCTCTGTAATTATTTCCGCTATCAATAATGGAGGGATATTCAAGTTTCTTACAAAGCCATGGGATGATGACCTGTTAAAGCTTGAAGTCAGGCATGCGTTGGAAAGGTCAGAACTTGAAAATACGAACGCCAGGCTGATAGAAGATGTCAAAAGAAGGAATGAGATACTGAAAAATGTAAATCAGTTGCTTTCAGAGAAAATGGATGAGATACAGGAGAGTATTATCAGTACAATTGAAATGCTGATTTATCTGTCAAAGACAAAGGGCTCTGAGTTACCGGGTAATATTGATAATGCTTCGAGTATCGGCAGGGAGGTTGGGAAAAGGCTGGGGTTGGATGACAATGACATAAAGAATCTTAATATTGCCATCAGGCTTCATGACATAGGGAATGTCGGTATAGACTCCTGCATCCTGAATAAGGCTGCTGCCCTTACTCCTGAAGAATGGAAAGAGGTTCAGAAACATCCATCAATAGGCGGAAAGGTATTATCTTTTCTTAAAGGGTATGAATCTATATCAGAGATAGTAAAGTCTCATCATGAGAACTATGACGGCAGCGGGTATCCGGATGGATTGAAGGGGAAAGATATCCCGCTTTTATCAAGGATAGTTCATCTTGTTGATGCGTATGATTCCCTGACAAGCTACAGGCCATACAGGCCCCCGCTGAAACCTGATGAGATTATGAAAATCCTGAAGAACGAGCGGGGTAAGAAATTTGACCCTGAGATAATAGATGTATTTCTGGAGATGCTGGGGGAGGAGAAAGGCTGAAGGCTGAAGACTGAAGGTAGAAGCAAGAGGCGAGAAGTAAGAAGTTAGAAGCGAGAATATTCCCCCTCCAAAATTTGGAAACAAGGGAGGGGGTTAGGTATAACATCAAAATTCCCTCCCCTTCAAGGGGAGGGTTAGGGTGGGGATGGGGTTATTTTAGGATGAACCCTCATGAGCCAAGGGTTCACAAAGGGCCATGAAAATCAGCGGGACAGGAAAGTCCCGCCTATCCTCGTAGAAATGGATAGGCGGGACTTTCTTACCCCGCCGGAAGGGATTTTCGGATGAACGAAGACATATTGCCAAGACATACAATCCTGCTTGTAGATGATGAAGAGAATATCCTGAATGCACTGAACAGGACACTCAGAAAAGAAGGCTACAGGGTATTAACAGCGCCCGGCGGTGAGGCAGGACTCTCTATTGTTGACAGGGAGAGAGTGTCGCTGGTTGTCTCAGACCACAGGATGCCAGGTATGGAAGGGGTTGAATTTCTCACAGAGGTTAGAAGAAGGTCGCCGGAGACCATGAGGATGATGCTTACAGGCTATGCAGACATGAAGTCAGTAGTAGCCGCCATAAACGCCGGTCAGGTATATAGGTTTATCACAAAACCGTGGAATGATGAAGAGATAAAACTTATACTCAGGGATGCCATACGACATTATGAATTAGTTCAGGAGAATAAAGAACTTCATGCATTGACACAAAAACAAAACATTCAACTAAAAGACCTGAATTCAAATCTTGAGCAGAAGGTACTTGAACGTACACAAGAGGTAGAGTTCCTGTATAAAGATCTGGAGAAGAGCTTCTACGATTTCGTTAAGGTATTTATAGGAATGATAGAACTTAAAAGCCCGTATCTTGGGGGTCATTCAAAACGTGTTGCTGCATTATCACGCAGGCTTGCAGAAAAGGCCGGGCTGTCTTCGGAGGAAGTGTTTAATATAGAGGTAGCCTCACTTCTCCAGGATATCGGGACACTCGGTTTCCCTGAGAAGATGTTAAAGAAGAGAGAGAATGAACTTGATAATGTTGAAAAAACTCTTGTGTCCCAGCATCCCATACTTGGGCAGTCTGCACTACAGCATATAATAAAACTCAATCCAGTGGGGATTTTGATCAGACATCATCATGAAAGTTACGACGGCCATGGATTCCCTGATAATCTTAAAGGCGGCGATATTCCGGTTGGTGCCAGGATAATCGCTATCACTGATTATTTTGATTCAATGGTAAATCCCCGGGATACAAACGAACGATTATCAGTTGACCGTGTTATACATCTCCTTGATAACAGCGCAGGGAGCAGGTTTGACCCTGTTCTCGTAACTAAGTTTGCCGGACTGCTTCATGATGTAAGACACGAAAGCATAGAGAGTAACATTATTGAGATTGATATTACTGAACTTAGAGAGGGGATGGTGCTTGCCTCTGATATAAAGACTAAAAGGGGACTCCTGCTGATGTCAAAGGGTGAAACTGTTCAGTCTCTACTGTTAAACCGGATTTTGAATTTCCATAAAATTGATCCTGTTGTAATGAAGATTGCTGTGTTACAAAATAAGAGAAAATAGTAGGTTTTATATTAAAGAACTGATATGCAAATCCGATAATTCAAGTGCCATGACAATGATAACAGATACAGATATAACACAATATTTAGAACAAATGAATGATGAAGATAGTTCAATCCGGAGAGAGGCTATTGAAGCCCTCTCAGGGATTATAGACGGGAGGATATTATATCCTCTGGTCAAGTCATTACAGGATGAAGATATTGGTATTCAGCAGGCTGCGATGGATGCCTTGATTGCTTATGATGACGAGGCTGCTGTTTATAACGTTCTCCCTTTATTGTTTGACAGTCGTGTAAATGTACGGAATATAGCACAAGAGATATTGGAGAAGATTGGTGCTGCCGGAGTAAGGCTTATAGGGCTGCATATTAAAGATAAGGATGAGAATGTAAGGAAGATGATTGCAGATATTCTCGGAAAGTTAAATGTTCCGGAGGCCGGTTCAATTCTGCTTGAAATGCTGAATGACCACAACAGCAATGTTAGAAGCTCAGCAGCAGAAGGGCTGGGAAGGGTAGGAGATTCAACAGCAGTGAGTCATCTTATTACATTACTTAATGATGAGGCATGGGTAGCATTTTTTGCAGCAGGGGCACTTGGTAAAATAGGAGACAGCAGGGCAATAATGCCTTTACTGGAATTTATAAAATCATCGGATGTTGATTTACAGATAACTGCTATAGAGGCTCTGGGACAGATAGGTTCTGAAGATGCAGCAATTGCACTGATTTCGGGAATTGATTCTATCCAGCTTGATGCCATCAAATCCGCAATTGAAAACATTATAAAGATTACACACGGAAATATAGAAAAGGTTACAGAAAAGATTGGTAAAGACCGCCTGATAAAATATATAGTTGATATTGTAAAACATAATGAAGTTTCAGACCTGGTTCATAAATTCGATTTTATTCAGGCACTCTCAAAATTGAACACATCCGATAGTTCTACATACATACTTAAATTGGTGTCTGATGTAGATCCTGAAAATATAGAATTGGTTGACATATCAGTTGAGGCATTAAAGGGGTTAAATGATGAGGACATACTGATTCATGCATTAAAGAATGAGAGTAATACAGGGGTTATGGTTTCGTTACGTGCACTTGGTATTATCAAATCATTAAAATCTGTTCCTAATATTATAGAGATATTTGAAAGGGCAGACCGTGATATCAAGATTGAAATTATTTCTGCATTAGCAGGGATAGGCGGAAAGGAATCAATAAAATTCTTACATGATATGGTTTCTTTTGATGAAGGTCACATCCGCGCTGCAGCAGCAAGAGGGCTGGGTCTTATAGCATCACCGGATTCAACAGACATACTGATGAAACGGATCGGCATGGAAGAATATCATGATGTTGTCGAAGAAATTGTAAATGCCCTGACAGCAATAAATAATAAAAATAATATACCGTCAATTTTACAAGGTTTTATTTCATACCTGACATCAGAGAAATCCTTTGTAAGGGAGATAATAATAAATGCACTGGCTGTTTCAGGTAATCAAAGTGCATCAGAATATATAGAATCCCTGATTAATGATGAAAACTGGCGTGTAAGAAAGGCGTGTCTTGAGGCTATGTGCATGTTAAATAGTAAAGGATTATTTGACGGACTCATTGCCGGAGTCTCAGATGAGAAGGATGAGGTCAGGATGGTAACAGCAAAGCTGGCGGCAAAATATTCAGAGGATCGTTCTGTTGATCTTTTAATATCACTTCTGTCCGATAGAAATAGCCGTATCATAACGAAGAGCATCGAAGGGCTTGTTTCACTCAATGCAAAAAAGGCAATCCCGTATTTAATGGAACTGTCCGGCAGCGGAGACACTTTTATAGGAAACTCTGCAAAGGAAGCAATCTCCATGATATCAGGTAAAAAATAATATGATAGCAACTAAGAATATTCAAATGAGTGAGAAGGTGTTTGTTGCCTTAAGAGATCTTATATATCAAAAGAGCGGCATATTTTTCCCTGACAACAAAAAATATGTGCTTGAGACAAGGCTCGTAAGGAGGGTAGATGACGCTGGATTTGAGAGTTTTGAGAAGTATGTTGATTTTCTAAGGAGTGACCCTAAAAGGGAACAGGAGCTTTCAGTACTATTTGAGATTATAACGACTAATGAGACCAGTTTCTTCAGGGATATGAATCAATTGCAGGTGTTTGAGGTCGGCATCTTAACAAAACTGATTAAACAGATTGAGGGCAACGGAGTAAAAAAACTTAGACTCTGGAGCGCTGCATGTTCTACGGGTGAAGAACCTTATACAATGGCGATGCAGACATTAAACCGGGTTCAAACCGGTTTAAGTTCCGATTGGGATATTGAGATACATGCAACCGACATAAGCGAAGGGGTCTTAAATTCTGCAAGAAGAGGAGATTACAATGATTATTCTATTCGCAATGTTCCTCCACAGTATCTGGCTAAATATTTCAGTAAAAACGGCAATGGAAAATACAGCATCAAACCGGAGGTCAAGAAGCTGGTAAAGTTCAGTAATGTAAATTTGTTTGATAGCATGAAACTGCGTGTATTCAAGGGAATGCACATTGTGTTCTGCAGAAATGTCCTTATCTATTTTGATGAAGCATCTAAAAAGAAGGTTGTTAATAGTATCTACGATTCATTGTTGCCCGGGGGATATTTGTTCATAGGGCATGCAGAATCGTTATTTAATATCTCAAGGGCCTTTAAGCTGGTTAATATTAACAATTTACTGGTATATCAAAAGTAAAACTATGGAAAAAAATATATTAATTGTAGACGATTGCAGGACCACAAGAAGTATTATCTCGCTTTATCTAAAGAGTGCGGGGTTTAAGACTGTAATGGCGGCAAATGGAGTTGATGCTGTGGAGAAGCTGATGAACACAGAGGTAGACTTTATAATTACAGATTTAAACATGCCTCAGATGGATGGGATTGAATTTACTAAATGGATTCGTACAAATTCAACAATCCCGGATGTACCGCTTATAATATTGACAACAGAGATTGATGACGTAAGCAGGGCCAAAGGTTTAGATAACGGTGCATCAGCATTCCTGAATAAACCTGTTTCCAAGGAGAAACTTGTAAGTGAGATAAATATGATCTTAGAAAGAGCTAAGGGAGGGTAATTATGCTGGACCTAAAGATGAAGATATTGGTGGTAGATGATTTCTCTACTATGCGCCGGATAGTTAAAAACATTCTGAAACAGATAGGTTTTTCAAATATTGACGAGGCAGAAGACGGTAACAATGCATTACTAAAATTAAAGCAGGAGAAGTTTGATATGGTTGTTTCCGACTGGAATATGCCGAATATGACCGGACTAGATCTCCTCAAAGCTATTCGTTCTGATAGTGTAATTAATAATATGCCTGTACTTATGGTAACAGCAGAGGCAAAGAAAGAAAATGTGCTTGAGGCTATTCAGGCAGGCGTCAATAATTATGTTGTTAAACCGTTTACTGCTGATACATTAAAAGACAAGATAGAAAAGATATTTGATAAGCGATAACTTACCGGAGGATCCAAATCATGCAGGCCCAGAAGGAGAATGGAAATATTAAACAGCTTGTAAGTTTTACTGTCGGTGAAGATAAGTTTGCAATTGAGATATCGGATATTCATGAGATAAACAGGTTTGAACATATTAACAGGATACCTGATATGCCGCCTCATTTTCTTGGTGTAATAGATTTGAGGGGGGCTGTGATACCTGTCGTCAATCTTGCAGATAAGCTTGGGATACAGAATCAGGATATTTCCAAAGACACAAGGATTATCATTGTCGGATTTAATGGAGATAAAATAGGCATTCTTGTTGATGGCGTCTCAGAGGTAATCCGTACATCAATAGAAAGCCTTGAAAAACCGCCGTCTGTATTCAGGAGCCTTAATTCAGAGTATATCTGCGGTATTATAAGGAATAACAAACAGCTCATTATTGTCCTTGACCTTCCAAGATTATTTAAAGAATCTTTCTCCATATTCTCTGAACAACCGCAGTTCTCCCCAGAAGAAATTAACCGACCTCATCAGGATAATATTGTGCACGAAGTCCAAAATAATGATGTTCAAAATAATGATGTAATTAATAAGATAGTTGAAGTGACTAAGGCAATGGCTGAGGGCGATTTTCATCAGGAGTTAAACGAGAACCTGTATGGTCAGATAGGAGAGTTGGCAAAATATATTAATTCTACTATTAAGAAACTACAGGCTGTTGAACCTAATATTGCTTCGGTTTCCGATAAAATCCCGGAGGCATCTCTCCAGTTATCTGAGATCTCAAAATTTACAGAACAAGCTACGCATACTGTAATGGGGCAGGTAGAACAGGTACTCGATAGTCAGGACTCAATACTCAATCACATTGAGGGATTAGAAAAAGGGGGAGATGTAAAAAAGGCGGCCGGTGAAATTAAACAAATAGTGATGGATAACAAAGAGGCGATGATGGATATTATAACCGGTCTGTCTTTTCAGGACCTTACCGGTCAGAAGATAAAAGTAATTGTGGGGCTTATTGAAGAGGTTGAAAAGAGGATACTTCAGCTTATTGTAGCCTTTGGTCTTAAATCAAAAGATAATGTTGAAGAAAATATCCAGCAGATTGAATTTAAGGATAATACTACATTAAAACAGGATGATGTTGAGAGTATTTTAAAAGAATTCGGTTTTGTCTAAACATTGGAGGAATAATGGAAGATTCACTGCCGCAGGATGAGATGCAGGAACTGATTAATGAATTTATTGCTGAGACAGATGAGATGTTAGAAGGGCTTGATCAGTTTTTTCTAAAACTTGAAGAGACTCCCGGAGACCTTTCCTTAATTAATGAGATATTCAGGGCAGTCCACAGTGTAAAAGGGTCAGCCGGATTCCTCGGATTTAACCGCCTCGTAGATGTAGCTCATCAGGCTGAAAATGTATTGAATAAAATGCGGCAGAAGGAGATGCAGGCTACCCCTGAGACTATTGATATAATCCTTGAGGCAGTTGATGTCTTAAAGTCCCTGATGAAAGAGATAAAAGAGAGTTCCGGTGGAACTTTAATAAATATTGAACCAATTAAAATGAAGTTATCACTTTTGCTGGAATATTCATGTACTGCTAAAAGCGGGAGTGAGGCAGTAGAGACAACAGAAGTTAGAAGTAAGATGCAAGAAGTGAGAAGCAAGAAGGAAGAAGTCGAAAGTCAGAAGCAAGAAGCAAGAAGTCAGACGGAAGATGCAAGAAGTGAGAAGCAAGAAACAGAAGATAGAAGTCAGAAGCAAGAAGTTAGAAGTGAGAAAGAAGAACAAGGCATATTAAACAAAAGCGAATCTAAACAAAAACCGGAGACTGAGGAGAAATCAGGGGATCATGAAAAGGATAAGACTCTAAGGATTGATACAGAGAGATTGGATCAGGTAATGGACCTTGTCGGAGAACTGGTTCTAAGCAGAAACAGGCTGAGCAAAATACTCTCTGAGATAGAGCAATTGTATGATGGAGATGATAAAATTAAGTCACTAATTGAAACAGCATCAAACCTGAATCTTATTACAACTGACCTTCAATTATCAGTTATGAAGATGCGGATGGTGCCAATCAGAAAGGTGTTTAATAAATTCCCAAGGCTGGTTCGGGATATTGCAAGAAAGGCTGATAAAAAGATTGATTTAAGAATTTATGGTGAAGCGACTGAAGTTGATAAATCAGTTATAGAAGAGATTGCTGATCCCTTGGTGCATATTGTCAGAAATTCGATAGATCACGGGGTTGAACACCCGTCGGAAAGGATAAAAAAGGGTAAACCTGATACCGGCACAATAACACTTGGTGCATATCAGGAGGGGAACTATATTGTTATAGAGATATCTGATGACGGAAAAGGGATTGACCCTGTTGTTGTCGAGAAAAAGGCAAGAGAAAAAGGCCTTATAACATCAAAAGATACACGTCTTTCTTCAAAAGAGATCATAAGTTTTATTTTTGAACCTGGGTTCAGTACAGCAGAAAAGATTACCGACATTTCAGGGAGAGGTGTTGGAATGGATGTGGTTAAAACTAACCTTGGCCGCATCAATGGAATAATTGATGTAAGTTCCGAAGTCGGTAAAGGAACAAAGATTAATCTGAAGATTCCTTTAACCCTAGCAATTATTCAGGTATTAATGGTAAAGACAAACGGTGAGATATACGCATTGCCCCTTTCCTGTATTTTAGAAACAGTCAGGGTTACGAGGGATTGTATTAAGACAATTGACGGTCAGGAAATATTGAATGTCAGAGACCGCCTGATACCGCTTGTGAGGTTGAGTGAAGTATTGGATATAGAGATGGACAGGAATAAAAAGGATTTGGTTTATGTTGTCCTTATGGCAATTGCGGAAAAGAGGATAGGTATTATTGTAGATGAGTTGTGTCATCAGGAAGAGGTGGTTATTAAATCAGTAGGTTCATATTTCTCAGATATTAAAGAGATCTCAGGCGCGACAATTACAGGGGACGGCAAGGTTGGACTGATATTAGATCCCGGTTCCCTTATAAATCAGCACCAGAATTTATCAAAAGTTTAATAAATAGAGGTTTACTCAGATGACTAACCCGATAAAAGTAATGGTAGTGGATGACTCTGCATTTATGCGGAGGGCAATTGTAGGGATGCTGAATGCTGACCCTGCTATACAGGTGGCAGGTGAGGCTATAAATGGCGCAGATGCATTAAAAAAGATTAAGACATTACAGCCGGACATTATTACAATGGATATAGAAATGCCGGTTATGACAGGGCTTGAGGCCCTGAAAGTGATAATGAAAGAGAACCCAATACCTGTAATAATGATAAGCTCTCTTACTGAAGAAGGCGCTAAAGAGACAATCAAGGCACTTGAATACGGTGCAGTGGATTATATTCCAAAACATATTACAGGAAATATTGCAGGCATAATTAATATTAAAGAGGAACTTATCAGAAAGATAAAAGCCCTTGGTGTAAAAAAGATAAAAATAACTCAGACCTCAGGAGCTGTTAAACCATATTCAACAATAGAACGTCCATCTTCACAAAGCAGGAGTAAAATAAAAGTGGTTGTAATCGGTGCCTCTACAGGAGGCCCAAAGTCCCTGCAGGAGGTAATACCGAGGCTGCCTAAAAATTTACCTTGCGGTGTATTGTTAATTCAGCACATGCTTCCTTTGTTTACAGCATCCTTTGCAGAGAGGATGAATGAGATAAGTCAGATAGAGGTTAGAGAGGCAAAGGAGGGTGATATAGTAAAGCCCGGTCTGGTTTTGATATCGCCTGGAGGTTTTCATCTTACAGTCAGGAGGAGGATTGGGGATGAGGTTTGTGTAAAATTAAGTAAAGAGCCGCCTATGCTTCACATGCCTTCTGTTGACATTGGAATCACCTCTGTTGTTGAGGCATATAATGAACATACACTCGGTGTAATATTGACAGGGATGGGACAGGATGGAAAAGAAGGCATTATGGCTGTCAGAAAGGCAAAGGGCAGGACACTTGCACAGGATGAGGAAACCTCAGTTATATTCGGGATGCCTAAGGCGGCAATTGACAGCGGATGTGTAGATAAGATAGTGCCGCTTGGAAAGATGGCTGAAGAGATAGTAAATGCATTATGAGTTTGTAGATTAGAACTGTGATTCAGGAGATTAGAACTATATGAAAACAGAAACCCTTATAGAAAACAATTTACAGTTAGTAACCTTCCGTGTCGGTAATGAGGATTATGGGATCCATATAATGAGAGTACAGGAGATTATCAGGGTAATAGATGCTGTTAAAGTCCCCAAGGCCCCTTCTTATGTAGACGGAGTTGTAAATCTCAGAGGGAAGATTATTCCAATAATAGATTTAAGGAAGAGGATGGGAAAAAACGTAACCTCGATCACAGAGGCATCGAGGATAATTATTGTAGATGCCGGAGGGAGGTTAGCAGGCTTGGTAGTTGATATTGTAATTGATGTAATTATATTAAACAGGGATTTTATTGAACCATGTCCTTCAATAGACAGTTCAAAAAGTTCTGATTATATTACCGGTGTCGGAAAACAGGAAGAAAGACTGATTACAGTTTTAAACCTTGATAACCTGCTTAAATTGCCATAAAAAATAATAGAAATTCCCCCTCACCCGGCCCCCCTCCTGCCTCCCCCCGCAAAGGAGGGGGGAGGAATTTGTTAGGAATTTAATTGCAGCTCTCCCGCCAGGGGAGAGGGTACATAGAATATTCCCCCTCCCTTGACGGGAGGGGGTTAGGGGGAGGGTGGGCTATGGAGATTTTCGTATGACTACTGTAGATGATGTTATACTCAGCAGTTGTGAGATCCCGCCGATGCCGAATGTTGCACATCAGATACTGGTAATGGTTGCCGACCCTAATACCACATCTGAGAAACTTCAGAAGGCCATATCTGTAGACCAGGCACTTGCAACGAGGATACTTAAGATTGCAAACTCCCCTTTTTATGGAGTTCCGCGTACTATCAGAACCCTTTCAACAGCCATCATGATACTCGGATTCGGCATGATAAGGAATATAGTCCTTGCAGTTGTGACCAAATCAATAAACAGAAAGGTCGGGCTGACTGAGGCAATGATGTGGGAACATGCCGTAGGTGTTTCTACTGCCTCGTTCTTAGTCGCAAAGGAGATACACTCTCCTGACCCTGAAGAGGCATTCTTAGCCGGTCTTTTGCATGACATTGGAAAGCAGATACTTAATAATCATGACCCTGAAAAATACATGCAGGTTATAGAGAAAAATTATAATGACAGCGTACCTTTTTATACTGCAGAGGAACAGTTATTCGGTTTTAATCATACTGAGGTCGGTGCACTGGTAGTTAAAAAATGGAAGTTGTCTGAAGAACTGGAGAATGCAATAAGATACCATCACAAAGGTTATATGGTGACTTTAAAAGAGTATCCTTTCTACGCCGGAAAAATATCTCTAATAGTAAATCTTGCTGATTTGTTGTGTCTTAAAATGGGGATTGGAACCAGGAAACCTATCGAGGAGATTGATATTGTTAATTCAGAGTCTGCGTTATTGCTTAAACTTTCTGAAGACAAATTAAAAAATCTGGTTGATGTTGTTTATAATAATTATCAGGCTGAAAAAGAAAAGTTCTGGTATTAATGAAAATTAAAAATAAGATACTATTAAGTTTCAGTATAATTGCAATATTATTGATTGCAACAGGAATTTATTCTTTCGTTTCTAACAGAAATACCCTGCTTGAGTCCAATTTTCTGAAAAATACCGCTTATGTCAATATGCAGGATTCTAAGAGTTTAATGGAAGACTTCAAATCTATCAGTGAACAGTTTTCTAATGCAGCGGCTATGTCGGATAGCAGAAGACTTTCAAAAACTGATGAACTGAACAGGCATTTCTTATCCCTATTAACTAAGATAAGAGGCAGTGAGAATGATAACCCTGAACATTTAAATAGAATTGATCGCATTGATAGGTTATATAATGATTTTTATAAACAGGGTGCCAAGCTTATTCTATCCTCACAATTTCAAATGACAAAGGAGGATCAGGGTACAAAAATATATCCCTCCCCCTTGATGGGGGAGGGTCAGGGCGGGGGTGAGCTGCGAGGCTTTTCTTATGAACAAAGAGAATTCAGCAATATTTCATCAAGGCTTAATCAGGAACTTGAAACATACATCAACAATGAAGAAGCTATGTTCAAGACTGCTATTGATGGTATAGGTAAAAATGCAAAGAAGAATGGGTTGGTAATAAATGTAATGATATTAGCCGCTGTTTTGGTTTGCATTGCAATGGCTTTTATGATTATCAATGCAGTTATAAAACCATTGCAGCAGCTCTCAGGTGTTTTTAAAGACATTGCAAGCGGTGAAGGAGATCTCAGGCGTAGATTAGATACAGACCGTAACGATGAAATAGGGGAGGTATCACAAGGGTTTAATAAGTTTGTTGATAAACTATCATCGGTTTTAATAAAGGTTGTTGAATTGACTCAAAAGGTAGGTTTTTCTGCCATGCAGTTGTCTGCCACAGCGGAGCAGATTTCAAAAGGTACACAGAATCAGAATATTCAGGTTACACAGGTAGCCTCAGCAATTGAACAGATGAGTGCAACAGTAGTAGAGGTTGCAAAGAATGCAGGTAAGGCAGCCGATTTTTCCAAAAAGGCATCTGATATGGCAGTAAAAGGAGGCAACATAGTATCAGAGACAGTAGGGGGGATGAGGAATATTGCAAAGTCAGTAGAAGAATCTGCTGTTACAATTGGAGAGCTTGGAAAGAGCTCTGATCAGATCGGAGAGATAGTAACGGTAATCAATGATATTGCTGATCAGACAAATCTCCTTGCATTAAATGCCGCTATCGAGGCGGCAAGGGCAGGGGTACACGGCAAGGGTTTTGCTGTAGTTGCAGATGAGGTAAGAAAACTTGCTGAGAGGACTACAAAGGCAACAAAAGAGATTAAAACCAAGATAGATGTTATTCAGAAAAGGACATCCGGTGCAGTAGATTCAATGAATAGCGGTAGAAAGGATGTTGAAGAAGGTGTTGGCCTTGCCTCAGAGGCAGGTGAGAGCCTTAATGCCATAATTGATATGGTTAAAAATGTCTCTGATATGATACAGCAGATAGCAGCAGCTACAGAAGAACAGTCTGCTGCTGCCGGAGAAGTGTCGGCGAATATGGAGGGCATATCTACTGTAACAAAAGAGGCATACTCCAGTGTAAGTGAGACAAGCAGTGCTGCACATGAGCTTTCAAAGATCGCCTCTGAGCTTCAGGCCATGACAAGCCAGTTTAAGCTATAATGTCGAACGTAAACAATATACACCAGATACTTACAAACATATCAAGTGTTGAAAAGGTTCAACAGGTTCAACAGCATTATGCACAGATAGAACAGTCCCGCCTCGAACATCAAAACCAGAAAGCATCAGAAAAAAAGACTAAAAAGATTGAGGATATTGCTCCTTCAGACAAAGTGGATATTAGTGTAAAATATGACAGGCAAAAAAATGAAGAGCAGAGCAACAAAGAAAAGCAGGAAGAAGATGAAAAAGAAAAGAATGACCCTTCAGAACAAAAACATCATATTGATATAAGTGTGTGAGGAAAATCACCCCCCATCCCCCCCTTAGTAAGGGGGGGGAAGTTCCTGATGTTCACAAAGGCCAACGGCAATCCCCCCTTTGTTCAAGGGGGGGCTGGGGGGGTGATTTTCGTATGACTCGTTCAAGCATACGACAATAGGTTTTTCACAGAGTTTATTACCCGGTCTTCCTCAAAAGGCTTAATAATAAAATCCTTGGCGCCGTACTTCAAAGCCTCCATAATCACCTTTTTCTGTTCAAGTGCGGAAATTACTACAATCCTTGCATTATTATCATAATTTAAAATATTGCGGATGGCATCTATGCCGCTGGATGATGTAAGGGTAATATCCATTGTAACAAGGTCAGGTTGTGTTTCCTGGTAGACATCAAAAGCCTGGTCAGCATCATCAGCCTCCCCCACTACTATATATCCGTTATTCTCCATGATATCCTTTAACATCATCCTTATAAGCATTGCATCATCTACTATAAGTATCCTGTTCTTCATTTTAATACCCCCTGCATGTTTGCACTAAATATAATAAATTTCCCGGTATCAAGATGAAACTCTATCCGCCTTCCGTAAGTCGCCCCGACATCCTCCTCGATTATTGGTATCCTCAGCCGGTCAAGTGTTTCCTTAACTATTGTTATATTGTTTGAGCCTATATCCAGTAATGGCGATGTGATTTTCTTAAACGGGAACATATTTGCACCGCCTGCTATCTTTGCAACAAGTTTATTTTTGGCAACCCCATATCTGTTCTCAATCGTAGTTATCAACAGAGGGATACCTGTATCGGCATATTTTGCCCTGTTACCGTCCTGGTTGTTCATCCTTGGCATCCGGGGTAAAAAAATATGGATTAATCCGCCGAGCCTTTCCTGGTTTGCATATAGCGCAACACCTACACAGGAACCAAGTATAGTCTTGAAGACAGCGGGTTCAGTTGAAACAGCAAGTTCACCAACGCCAATGTTAATAATTTTCATATTGAATTCCACGCGTTAATATCGTCCGGCAGCATTGAGAATATACCTTTTATTTCCTCATCATCTGAACTGAATGAGATCTGACAGCTTAATGCGTGTTCTCCTCTGATTGCAAATTGTGCGATTACAGATTCCAATATTGCACCACACAAGTCAGATGCTGTGACCGGAGATGAAGGATACATTTCAAGATTATAATTTGCCGCAATAGTATTTAAAAATGCTGTACCTATTATATTTCCTGTTTCTTCTATAACAGAGATTGTCAGATTATCTGAATCCAATACAGTGTCAATCTCTTTATGGAGGATTTTCTTAACAATGGTCAGTACACTCCTTTCATCAAAAAGGAATATAAGGTAACCTTCCATACTGCCGGAGACCCGGATAAGTATTGCTGTAACAATATCCTCAGGAGAGAATGACGGTTCAAGAAGTTTTGAATAATGGACTATTGATGCACTGGAGCTTGTTGCCTTTATTCTCATTCCTGTCCATTTGGAAAGTGCACCGGCAGTCTTATCAGCCCCAACCTTTGCAATCATGTCTAACCTGGCTATGCCATTATTATTAAGCATGGATTCTGTCATCAGGCACCCCTTTTTTAAGATATATTCGCAGGAGGAAATCAGTGTCCATAATTAATGATAATCTGCCCCCTGCTAAAATACCGACACCCAATATACCTACAACTCCTGAAAATGATTGTCCAAGGTGTTTTATCAGGATATCCTGTTCACCTATGATGTTGCTTACAGGTATTGCCGCTTTCACCTCTTCTTTGCTGATGATTACATGAGATGATATTGATTTGTCATCAGATTTTATATTAAGTATGTTATCTATGTCTGCTACCGGAACAGGTGATCCCCTGTATAGTAATAATGGCCGGCCCTTAACAGTCATAAATTCCTTTTCCCTGAAAGGTATAATCTCCATAATTGATTCAGATGGTATGGAATAAGTCTCTTTACCTATACAAACCTGTAGACACCGAATAATTGACAAGGTCTGTGGTATGGTAATCTTAACTGTAGTTCCCTTGGCTTTTACAGGGATTATTGCTATCTCTCCCTTTAATTCTTTTACATTCTCTTTTACAATATCAAGCCCCATTCCTCTGCCGGATATATCTGTTGCCTCTTCTTTTGTACTGAATCCAGGTATGAACAGGTAATCTATAATCTCTTTCTCACTTATTTTATCTATCTCATTTTTATCAGCAATTCCCCTTTTTATTAATTCATTTTTAACCTTTTCTATATCAATCCCTTTGCCGTCATCCTCAACTGTTATAGTTACAAAATGTCCTTCAAGTGATGCAGACAGTGTAATTACAGCAATGGGAGTTTTACCGCTCTTGATTCGTACTTCATCATCTTCAATTCCATGATCTACTGCATTTCTAACAATATGAAGCAATGGATTGAATAGTTTATCAACAATTGCCCTGTCTAATTCTATCTCTGCACCGTTTATAAGCACCTGAATGCACTTATTTGTTTTAATTGAAAGGTCGTGTATAACACGTTTAAGCCGTTCAAACATATCACCTGCAGGTACCATCTTGGTTCCCAATAGCCTGTTATGTATGTTTATTGAAAGCTTATCTGCCTTCCTTTTTACATAATTAATCCTGTGATTAACATCCTGTATCTCTTTATTTGAAGATATCCGGTCAATATAATCAGTTATTCTATCCAATTCTGATATCGTGGAAATCAGGTCACCTGCCATATCAATCAGATCATTAAGCTCAGATTCATCAATTCTGATGACATTCAGGCCGTGGTGCGGCTGTGTTATTGATACTTCATCCGGCGCTGACCCCATCCCCACCCTGACCCTCCCCTTGAAGGGGAGGGAATTTTCGATGTCCTTTATGAGCGGTACACTGTTCCTCCTCAAATCAGTATCCGGGAGGGAAATTTCCTCTCCCTCAGGGAGAGGATTAAGGTGAGGGTGGGGTTTATTCTCAGCAACTGTACATATTTCATTTAATTGAGATATAAGCTCATCAGGTTGAAAACCTGCTAAATTCCCTGATTCTGCCATATTAATAAGCTTTCGCATAGCATCAATAACAGAAAGAAGGATGCTTATAACGGTCTTGTCTGCAGAGATTTTACCTTCTTTAATAATTGATAATAAATCTTCTGCCTGATGAGATAGTTCACTGAAATTATGAAGTCCCATCATTGCTGATGAAGATTTTAAGCGGTGAAACAGACGGAAGATGGAGTTTATCGCGTCTATATCAAAAGGTGTTTTCTCAGTCTCAAGGACAAGGCTCTCAAGGGAATTGAGTTCCTCTGAGGTCTCATCAAAGAAAATCTGGCGGTATTTGTCAAGGTTCATCCAACAATCTCCATAGCTCACCCTCCCACTAACCCCCTCCCGTCAAGGGAGGGGGAATAAACGTTTGCCTCCCTCTCCCCCGGCGGGAGAGCTGCAATTAAATTCCTACCAAATTCCTCCCCCCTCCTTTGCGGGGGGAGGCAGGAGGGGGGCACGGTGAGGGGGCCTTATTTTCATCATCCTTTGAGTGCTGGAGGCTCATGATAGGCCATACTATGCCCCCACAGCCACCGGAATCCCTTTACTAAGCAGTTTAAATATTTCATCTGCAATGTTCTGAATTGGGGAGATGCTTTCAGCGGCATTAAGAAGTATTGCTTCCTTAGGCATACCAAATACCACACTTGTTTCCTCATCCTGTGCAATGGTTCTTGCACCGTTTTCTCTCATTGCCAGCAGGCCTTTTGCACCGTCAGCACCCATTCCTGTAAGGATAACACCGACAGCATTACTGCCGGCATATTTGGCTACTGATTCAAACATAACATCAACTGAAGGACGGTGGCCGTTTACCTGCGGGGATTGTTGTGTCTCTATGAAATATCTTGCCCCGCTTCTTTTTAACTGCATGTGAAAGTTTCCAGGGGCAATAAGTGCAAGACCTGGGATCACGCTGTCACCATGTACAGCCTCCCTAACCTCAATATGGCAGAGTCTGTTTAACCTTTCTGCAAAGGATTTTGTAAATTTTTCCGGCATGTGTTGTGTAATTACAATCCCTGGTGAATCAGCAGGCATTCTTTCAAGGACATGCTTTATTGCCTCTGTGCCGCCGGTTGATGCCCCGATAGCAATAATCTTATTTGTCGTCTCAATCATTGCACAAGAGACAACAGGTTTTACCTGACCCATTTTATTTTCAGATGCCCCAACCTTTTTTACTTTGACCTTTGATGCAAATTTTATCTTTTCAGCAAGAGTGCTTACCATCTTTTCAATCCCATCAGAGACGTCAATCTCAGGTTTGGTGATAAAGTCAATCGCCCCTGACTCAAGACAGCTTATAGTTAAATCTCCGCCGCGTTTGGTAAGAGAGCTTACCATTACCACAGGCATGGGGCGGTGTTCCATAATCTTTTTTAGAAAGGTAAGCCCGTCCATCCTCGGCATCTCTACATCAAGGGTTAATACATCCGGCAGCAATTGTATAATCTTGTCCTTTGCAACATACGGGTCAGGGGCTGAACCTACTACATCTATAAATGGAAACTGACGTAACCCGTTTACAAGAATATTTCTCGCAACAGCAGAGTCATCAACCACCAACACCTTAATCTTTCTGACTGAATTCATACCGGTTAACATACTTACTCTCCTCCTTTTTTATAAACAGCAGGCTTTATATATTTAAAAGGAGATTTAACCCCATTCAGGCTTTCAGAGTGACCGATAAACAGGTAGCCGCCGTCTTCAAGATAATTGTAAAACTTATTAACGATTCCTTCTTGTGTCTTTTTGTCAAAATATATCATTACATTTCTGCAGAATATAAAATCAAATTTTCCCTTAAATGGATAATTATCCTGGATCAGGTTTAATCTGCGGAAGGTTATAATATTATGGAGCAACGGTTTCACATAATAACAGGTTTTATTTTCAATCTTTTCTTTAGTAAAAAAAGTTTCAAGCAGGTTTTTCGGGATATCACTTACTTTTTCTTCCTCGTATATGCCCTCAGAAGCCTTCTTCAGGATATCTGTTGATATGTCAGTTGCAAGTATCTTAATGTCCCATCCAAGGGGATTTTCAATTAGTGGAAGGAGGGTAAGCCCAAGTGTGTATGGCTCTTCGCCTGAGGAGCATGCCGCGCTCCATATCCTTATCCGGCGATCATCTTTTTTCCGTTTGTTTGCTATAATGGCAGGGAGTACTGTCTGTTTAAGGAATTTAAAATGTTCTTCCTCTCTGAAGAACCTAGTAAGATTTGTTGAGATTGCATTAAGCATTGCAATCAGCTCTTCACCGGTAGAGTCATTCTTGATCAATCTAAAATACTGGGAGAAAGACTCACATTCAGTTTGTTTCAATCGTTTAATCAGGCGTGTCTGCAAAAGGTTTTTCTTTGTAGAATTCAGGTTGATTCCGGCGTTAGAGTAGATAAAGCCCCTGAACATCTCGAATTCCTGATCAGATATTTCTATATGATCAGAGAAACATTCAAAATTTGATATTGCAGGTTTAATTATTTGATCAAATGTTTTCATGTGAGAATCAACCCCATCCCCACCCTACCCCTCCCCTTGAAGGGGAGGGAATCAACATAGCTCCCTCTCCCTCAGGGAGAGGGTCCGGGTGAGGGTGGGGTTTTCATTGCCCTTTGTGAACCGAATGCTCATGCCGGTTCATTTGAAAATAATCTCCAGTTAGCAGTGAGCTGTAAGCAGGTAGCAGATTTATACCTGCCTTTTACTGCTCATTGCTTACTGTTTACTGCTTACTATTAAGTATTCACCACACCCAACTCATCAAGTGTAAGCACCTTATCTATATCAAGCAGTATCTTTACTTTCCCTTTAACCTTACCCATTCCGAGTATAAAGTCTGTTTTAATTGTGCTTCCGAGGGAAGGGGTTGGTTCTATATCTTTAGCAGTTATATCAAGTACCTCTGAGACAGTGTCAACAACAATGCCCATTAAGCGATTCTCTATGTCAACAACTATGGTGCAAGTCTCTTTTGTATACTCTATCTCAGGCATCCCGAATTTAAGCCTTAAATCAACTACAGGAATAACCTTTCCCCTCAGGTTTATAATACCCTTTATAAAATGTGGTACCTGCGGGACCGGTGTTATATCCATGAGTCCGATTATTTCCCGAACCCTCAGTATCTCCAGCCCGTACTCTTCATGATTCAACACAAATGTCAGATACTTTCCTTCAAGGGCTGAGACATCTGAGCTGTTGGTCTTTTCTAATGCAGTATCCATGTATTATCCCCCTTATTAAAATCCCTTGAATGATTCGTCATCCATTGGGATAGTATCTGTTTGAGTGTTATCATGTAATGCCTTTTTTGCAGATTTATGCTGAGAATGTTCACTCCGTGATGATGTGCCTGCAAAGGCATGTTTTTCATGCTGTTTTTTCTTTGTAAATGATTGGGTTAATCCTTTATATTTATGGGTTGTCCCCTCATCTGATACCCCAACTATTTGAGATAGGTCATCCACTATCTTTGTCAGGCTCTCTGCCTGTGCCGACAACTCTTCGCTTGCAGCAGCAGACTGTTCTGCTGAACTTGCATTCTGCTGTGTAACCTGGTCCATCTGGTTAACGGCAGTATTCATCTGATTAACACCTTCAGCCTGTTCCTGGCTCGCTGCTGCAATCTCTGCCACAAGGTCTGTTACCCTCTTTACATTGGTAACAATATTATTGAGAGAGTCGCTTACCTTTTTTGTAATCTCTGTCCCGTTAGTTATCTTGTCTACGCTTTCTTCAATAAGAGATGCGGTATCTTTTGCCGCAGATGCACTCCTCTGTGCAAGGTTCCTGACCTCTTCTGCAACCACAGCAAATCCTTTTCCATGCTCACCGGCCCTTGCCGCCTCTACTGCAGCATTTAGTGCGAGCAGATTTGTCTGGAATGCGATCTCTTCAATAACCTTTATAATCTTTGAGATCTTGTCTGAACTATCATTAATGGCAGACATTGCCCCTTCTAATTCTGTCATTGACTTTGCACCTTCATTAGCAGAGCTTCTGGTCTCCTGCGCAAGCTGATTGGCCTGTTTTGCATTATCAGCATTCTGTCTTGACATAGAGGCCAATTCCTCAAGTGTAGCTGAGGTCTCCTGCAGTGATGACGCCTGTTCTGTTGCACCCTGAGCAACCGACTGACTGGAGGAGGAGACCTGAGAAGATGCAGATGACATCTGGTTAGCAGTGTCAGTAAGGTCATTAACAGTGGTTGAGAGCAGCCTCCTGATGTTCTTATATAACAAGAGTGCGCTTGCACAACCGACTACTATACCAATTATTGAAAATAGAATTGCGAGGAATTCGGTTTTATTAGATAGGGCAAGGGTAGCCTTCTTATCCTGCTCCATAAGTGTCTGCTGGTTATCAATCATCTCATTCAGGTTTTCACGTATCTGCTTTGCAAGCGGTGCAGCCTTGGTTGCCAGTAAAAATACATCATATTTCATATTTTTCCCATTATTATCAACAAGCCTGTTTCCGGCGTCTGTATGTGCAATTGTCTCTACCTCTTTCTGGATTGTAATAAAATCTTCTGTCATGTCTTTTATCTTGTTTAGTCTGTCTTTATTCGCCTGGACAGTCCAGTTTAGTGAGAATGTATCAAGTTTTTTCAAATGGTTTGTCATCTCTTTAACAGCAGTTCCCCTGTCTTCCTTGAATTGAGGATTTCCTGTTAACAGGTATCCCCTCAATCCGGCCAATGATCCTTCCAAATGAGTTAAGACTTCGGATGAGTTGAGTACAGTTGGGTAACGTACGTCCAGGGTTTCCTCGGTGATTTTACCAGTCTTTGATACCATAATAGTTGTTACGATACCTATGATGGCCATCAGGAGTACAAGACTCCCAAAGCCTAATATGAGTTTTTTTCCTACTGTCATCTGCATCTTCTTACCCTCCTCTTAGTTATTATCGTTTTGCATATAAAGAAGCTTCTATCAGCCCACGTACATCCAAAATAAGCCCTACCTTGCCGTCACCAAGAATGGCGCCTCCTGCAATGCCTCTTACATTCTTGAATGTGTCACCAAGAGTCTTGATAACGACCTGCTGTTGTCCTATCAGCTCATCTACCAGGATACATGCACGCATTCCATCATTCTCTACAACAACCAGCAGTGCATCGCATGGATTTTTATGGTCATCTTTTTTATTGTAAAGGTTGTTAAGCCTCAATATCGGTAACAATGCCCCCCTGAGATTGCACAACTCACCTTTTTCCTGAACCGTAATTATCTCTTCCTTTTTAGGTCTTAATGATTCTTCTATAGAAAGTGTGGGGATTATATATCTTTCTATTCCGGTCTGGACAACCATTCCGTCTATAATTGCGAGTGTAAGCGGAAGTGTTATAGAGATGGTTGTCCCCTGGTCTTCTTTGCTCTGTATATCTATACGGCCTCGGAGTTTATCTATGTTTTTCCGTACCACATCCATCCCGACACCTCTTCCTGAAATGTCCGTGACCTTCTCTGCTGTTGAAAATCCGGGATAGAATATCAGTTGGTATATCTGCTGTTCAGATACATCCGTAGGATCATTTATCAAACCACGCTCAATGGCCTTTTCAATTATCCTTTCCCTGTTTAATCCCTTTCCATCATCCTTTATTTCTATAACAATATTCCCGCCCCTGTGGAATGCATTGAGATGCACAGTCCCCTTCTCAGGTTTCCCTTTATTCTTTCTCGCTTCAGGTGTTTCTATTCCATGGTCAACAGAGTTTCTCAATATGTGTACAAGCGGATCGCTTACCTCCTCTATCACAGTCTTATCTAATTCTGTATCTTCCCCTGATATTATAAGTTCTACATTCTTACCTGCCTTTTTTGCCGTATCTCTTACAACCCTCATCATCTTCTGGAAGGTCTGATTTAAAGGCATCATACGCATTGACATAACATGGTCCTGAATGTCTCTGGTAATCTTCCCAAGATGGGCAATGTCTTTGCTGACGCTCTGCCCTGACAGTTGTGTGATTGAAGAGTTCTGGCTTATCAATGTCTGGGTTATTACAAGTTCACCTACCAGATTTACAAGGCAGTCTACCTTCTCTATGTCAACCTTTATTGCATTTGCCGGACCTTTTGTGCCTGCCTTCTGGAGCTCCTGTATCTCTAATGCACTCTTTACCTTATCTTCAGGTAAAATACCTTCATCAACTAATATCTCACCAAGTTTTCTTTCCTGAAGACGCAGGGCCTTATTTAACTGCTCTTCACTAATGTCCCCGGTTGCAAGCAGGATTTCTCCGAGTTTAGGGGTGTTTTCTTTTATATGCTGGGCAGAATTAAGATTCGATAAGAAATTAATCCTGTGCAATAAGGGTTTTGTGCTTATTGATTCCTGTGCCGGATATTTGCTTAATTCAATATCCGTAAGTCCAAATTTTGCAGATATACCTTGCGGCAGGTTTAGACGGAGCTTTTTAACCGCATCCACTGTTTCAAGTAAGGTATCAATGATTATCTGATTGACGGCAATGGTACTGTTTCTAATATTATCGAGGAGTGTCTCAACAGAATGGCATAAATGGCCCAGCTCCTTAAATCCGAGGTACCCGCAATTTCCTTTTATAGTATGGAATGGTCTGAATATGTCATTAACAATTATAAGGTTTGTCTTATCCTTTTCTAATTTTAAAATGGAAGATTCAATGTCTTCGATATACGAATTAGACTCTTCCATGAATTCAAGGAATATATTCTTTAGCCCAATGGAGGATGTCACAGTTTCATGCAGGCCGGATTCAACTTCTCTGCTATCGTCTGACATGCCCCATTCATCTTCTTTATTTGCGGGGCTTTTAGATTCTATAGGGGTTACAGAGGTCAATTCTTCTTCTGTTAATAAATGTACTGTTATATCACCTATTGCAAGTGCGAACTCGAATATATCATTCAAAAAATCTATGGTTTCCGTAGTAGAGAATACCATCCAGATATCATCAAGATAGAGCATATAAGGATTAATTTCTTCAAGGGATGGGATGTGTTCAGTTGTACACCTGACTAACAGCACCTCACCGCCGAACGTCAGGTTTTTCAGGAGCACAAGCGGGTCCATACCTTTATAGAAACAATATTTACTAAGTGCGATAGAAATCTGATATACCTGCCTGCCTTCTCTTATTTGGTTAATGATGGTGCTTCGTTCATCTTTCCCCAATGTCCTGATAAACGCCCGGTTCATCCCCTCATCAGATGCCTTTTTCTGGACTACTTCAATATGTTCTTTTTTCGGAAGTAATGCCCGTATTTCGTTTACTGTATTTTCATAATTAACATTATTCTGTTCACTGCCGTTCTGGATATTAGTGATAATCTCTTTTATTTGGTCAGAACCTGTGAAAAGTGTATCTATCATCTTTTCAGATGTTACCTCACCAACCTCCTCCTTCCTCATGAGATCAAGAAGGTCTTCACATGCGTGTGCAAGTTTCTCAATAGAGTGGAATTCAAATATACTGGATGTCCCCTTCAGTGTGTGCATACTCCTGAAGATGGCATCCAGCGTCTCTTTATCACCGGGGTTGTGTTCAAGCTGGAGCAGGAGTTCATCCAGATTGCTTAATATGTCATCCGCCTCTGAATAAAAAGTCTCTTTTAATTTTTCAATATCTTCCATAGTGCCTTTCCTGAATCTTTCCTCGAAAACAACCCCATCCCCACCCTAACCCTCCCCTTGAAGGGGAGGGAATAAACTTAGCACCCTCTCCCCTGGCGGGTGAGGGGGTCTTATGTGTCTTGTTCCTAAATTCTATTAACTATTCACCATTCACTATCCACTGTCTTTACGGGCATACCTTCTTCACCACAGCAATTAATTGTTCTGGTTTAAACGGTTTTATGATCCAGCCGGTTGCCCCGGCGGATTTCCCTTCTTCCTTTTTCTCAGGCTGTGATTCTGTAGTTAAAACTATTATTGGTGTGAATTTGTGTGATGCCTGTTTCTTTATCTCTTTAATCAGGCTGATCCCATCCATATTCGGCATATTAATATCTGTGATAATCAGGTTAAACCTGCTGCCGTTTAATTTTGACACGGCATCCTTGCCGTCATTTGCAAGTACTACGTTATAACCCTCTTTTTCAAGGGTTGTTGCTATTGTCTGCCGCATAGTTACTGAGTCATCAACCGCGAGAATGCTTTTTGCCATTAATTAACCTCCTATTCAATCTTAAACAACCTATCCAGCATCAATGTCTCAAATACCTCTTTTACATGCCCGTGGGTAGAGGTTATCCTGAGATCACCGCCGATGTCTTTGAACTTTTTGTAAAATAAAAGCAGTTTTCCAATACCGTGGCTGTTGATGCTTTCTACTGCATTCATGTCAATGATCGCCTCTTTTTTCCCTGAGGTCAGTACCTCATACATGGTCTCCCTGAATTTCCTTGCAGCATCATCATTATCCAGGTCTCCATGTACTTCAACTAATGCCTTGCCGTTGTTCTCTCTGATTGTACATTCCATTTTTCAATCCTCCTTTTTTCAATAATAAGTTTATCAAAACGCTATAATTTGCGGTTCATCCGAAAATAACCTCCGGCGGGGTTGGAAAACCCCGCCTATCCATATCTACGAGGATAGGCGGGACTTTCTTGTCCCGCTGATTTTCATGGCCCTTTGTGAGCGCCCCGCTCATGACGGTTCATCCGAAAATAACCCCCCCATGCCCCCCCTTGAACAAAGGGGGGGATTGCCGTTGGCCATTGAGCACCAAAGGAACTTTCCCCCCCTTAACAAGGGGGGGCTTGGGGGGG
>JACRGV010000138.1 GCA_016212215.1 Nitrospirota bacterium | reverse complement strand
CCCTTGAACAAAGGGGGGGATTGCCGTTGGCCATTGAGCACCAAAGGAACTTTCCCCCCCTTAACAAGGGGGGGCTTGGGGGGGTGGTTTTCATCCTCCTTTGTGAAACCTCCGTTTCATGACGGTTCATCCGAAAATCTCCATAGCTCACCTTCCCCCTAACCCCCTCCCGTCAAGGGAGGGGGGGGGGCTTGATTCAGCCTTCAGCCTTTAGTCTTCTTCTCTCTTATTTCTTACTTCTAACTTCTTGCTTCTTCCATCTCCATCACAACTTTATCCTGAATAAATTCAGTGTGAAATTTACCACCCCTCCGACAAAGAATGCAAACGGAAAAATAAATAGCACAATTGCAAGTGCTGTCTTCAGCCCGCGTTCTTTTATCATAACCATAAGGTTTGCAACACAAGGTACAAATAGTGTTATTGTTACCAGACTGACCAGTATCTGATTCGGGTTCAACTGACCTGCGGATGCAAGTGCATACAGGCCGGCGGCGCCATAATCCCTGCGTAAGAATCCGATAAGAAAAGCATCCGTTGCCTTTGACGGAAGACCAAGAAAGTTTACAACCACAGGAGATGCAAGTACCTGCATAAATTTCAGCACATTCAATTTATCGAGGGTAAATAATATCAAAGTACCTAATATAAAAAGCGGCACAGCCTCTTTCAGGTACCAGCTTATCCTTGAAAATGTCTTAAAGATAATATTTGAAAGTACAGGCATCCTGAGAGGTGGAATATCAAATACAAAATCAGACTGTTCACCTTTGATCACCATCGAGGCAATCAGCCCGACCAGAAACAGGACAAGTACAACTATAGAAATCCAGAGAAGGGTCACCAGGAATGATACCCCTCCCAACATTCCGAGTATCACCCCTAATTGGGCAGAACAAGGGACACCCAGTGCAAGGAGGAGGGTTACTAATATGCGTTCTTTTCTTGTCTCCATAATTCTCGCAGTAAGTGTCGCCATTGTGTCACAGCCCAATCCAAGTACCATTGGAAGTACAGCCTTTCCATGAAGTCCCATGAGCTTAAATATCTTGTGCACCATGATGGCGAGCCTTGGGAGATAGCCCGAGTCTTCAAGAATACCGAATGCAATAAAAAAGGTTCCCACTATAGGCAGTATTATTGCTATTGAATAAGTAAGGGCCATTGTAATTATGCCGTATTCACCGACCAGAAGGTCCTTAAAAAATGAATCTGCAATAAAAGAGGCTGTTAAGGATATAAGAAACGGATTTATATAACCGCCGAACAACCTGTTCTCCAGCAGGTCTACAAAGGTCTGTGCCCCTAATACCCCGACGAACTCATACATAAGAAAGAGCACGACAGCAAGCACAGGGATACCCCAGAGAGGGTGCATGGCCCATCTCCCAAGATGAGAATAAACAGTACTTCTATCAGTCCGGTACTTTGATATGACATCTGAAAATATCTTCTGGGTTACTTTAACCCTTCTCTGGTTGATCACATATCCAAGTGGTTCATAAAATTTTTCCTGCGTCTCCTTACGGATAGTCTCAATATTATTTAAAAGAGAGGTACTGCCTTGATTTTTAAGTCCTCCAAGCCATCTCATGATGCTTACATCCCCTGCAAGAAGCATAAGTGCAATGGAACGTCTAGATATGTTTGACATGTTTGATTCTGGAAGACAGGGTTCTAACTTTTTGATTGCATCTTCTATTATCACACCGTAATTAATATTAATAGAAGGATATTTTTTCTCAGAAAGGGCGTCCCTGATCTCTTTTAAACCTTTTTTCTCAACACCTACTGCAGGGATAACCGTTGCACTGATAGCATCCGAGAGCCTTTTCAGATCAACATCAATCCCGCGGCTCTTCGCCTCATCCCACATATTAAGTACAAGGAAAAATGGGAGCCCCATCTCTGCAAGCTGGAGGCTTATCAATAACCCCCTGTTCAGGTTCTTTGCATCAGCAACCTGTACAACAAGACTGATATTTTCACTAAGGAGTATATCCCTTGTTACAACCTCATCTTCTGACATGGGAATAAGGTTATTAACGCCGGGGGTATCTATTACAGGGGTGTCCACACCGTCCAGCACGGTTGTTCCTGATGTAATGGTTACAGTGGTACCTGAATAATTTGAGACTGTTGCATATCTGCCTGTAAGAAGGCCGAAGATAACACTCTTTCCTACATTAGGATTTCCAACTATAATAATCTTTTTATCAGCACTTACAACAGCCGTTCCGCTATCATGATTATGCATGTATAAGGTATTTTCAATTCAGCCACGCACATTGTCATATACATGGCATTTTGATACTGGTTATCACTTTCAATTAGCAACAGTTTAAATGATATGAATGGGTAAGTCAATCAAAAAATAGAGTGATGTACCTTTATCCGAAGTTCTCCATAGCCCCCCCTTCGAGAATTTATATATGTTCAATATAATAAATCATTATATTACATTGCTATTGCAATATATTTTGCTAAATATTATAATAGTAATGCAATGTATGGCCTGACTATTTATTAAATATTATGGATAAAAATAATCTAAAAGAATTAATCATTGAACACAAGTCAAAGTTTCTTGCCAAAGAAGGTCTTATAAAGCGGGACATTCAGGAAACATTGGAACGCTTCTTAAAACAAAAAGAGCTAGTCTTAATGACAGGTGTAAGGAGAAGCGGCAAGTCTTCGCTCATGAGGCTTGTTTGCGATGATATTATTAAAAAGTTTGATGTACCTTTATCTAATGTTTTATATCTGAATTTTGAAGACGAAAGATTCCTTGATTTTACAATAAAGGATTTTGAAACACTTTATGAGACATTTATAGAGATAGAAAATCCTGCGGGGAAAAAGTATTTCTTCCTCGATGAGATTCAAAATATAAATGGGTGGGAAAAATGGGTCAACAGATTATACGAATTTGAAAATATAAAATTATTTATTACAGGGTCTAATGCCGCTCTGTTAAGGTCTGAAATATCTTCTGCATTAACAGGAAGGAACAGGCAAATTATAGTGTGGCCTTTCTCATTTAAAGAGTTTCTTGCATTTAAAGGATATTTAATTAATAAAAAAAGTTTCCATATACGGGAAGAGCGGGCAGAGATTAAAAGGATATTCAGTGAATATTTTGAATCAGGCGGATTCCCTGAGGTCGTCAAGATTAATGATACATCCCTGTTGGAGCAGTATTTCAGGGACATAATTTACCGGGACGTAATAGCAAGGTATTCAATAAGAAATATCAGAGAGATAAAGGAATTAACCTTATTTCTTGCCTCAAATATTGGAACAGTACAGAGTTACAAAAAACTGAGTGATTTGATTGGTGTAAAAAGCGTAAACACAGTTAAGAATTATCTTGATGCGTTGAGCGATGTTTTTTTATTTTTCTTCATAGACTTATTTGCGTATTCAATCAAACAGCAGATATATAATCCGTCAAAGATATTCTGTATTGATACTGCCCTTTGTAATTCTATCAGTTTTAAATTTTCACAAAACCTAGGTCACCTATACGAAAATGTTGTTTTTCTGGAATTGATGAGGAGGAACAAAGAGATATTCTACTGGAAATCACCCAAAGGAAGAGAAGTTGATTTCATAGTAAAGAAGGGGTTAAAGATTGAAACGGCAATTCAGGTTACTGTGTCATTGTCGGACAAAAGGGTAAAGGACAGAGAAATAAATGCATTAGTAGATGCATCTGCAGAGCTAAAACCGTCACAACTCATTATCCTTACAGAAGATGAAGAAGGGACAGAGACAACAGCGAATAAGGAAATAAGGATTCTGCCGATTTGGAAATGGGTTTTAATAGAACTTGATTCGGAATCTCCATAACATGGAAGATTCATCCGAAAATCAACCCCATCCCCACCCTACCCCTCCCCTTGAAGGGGAGGGAATCACAACATAGCCCCCTCTCCCTCAGGGAGAGGGTTAGGGTGAGGGTGGGGTTTTCATTGCCATTTGTGAGCCACTGGCTCATAACTGTTCATCTGTATTTTCCGGGTCAACAAAGCCCTACAATACCGGATAATCCTCGGACGGTTTTACATACTTTGCAACCGCATCATACGTATTCACCACATTCAGTTTCTTAAATAAGAAATCAAGTTTAGCCTCAAGTTCATTACCAATGGACTTACGTACAGGTTCAGGCAATGTCCAGAATCTCTCTCTGAAAGGGCCGAAGCCTTTTTTGCGGGTCTTGTAAATGAACTGCTCATCGGATTCCCCTGCCTTTTTCTCCTCTGCACATTTCTCCCGCAAATAATTGTAAATCTCTTCTTTAAATGCCTGCGGAAATGCCTTGCTGTCATAGGTCATATTCTGGAAACCGGTTGCAAGATGAACCTCTGCAGTCGTTGTTTCAGGGAATCTGTGGAATGCCTCATCAGGAAGTGTAGATGCCCCATGCTGAACTGCGCCTGCCAGTCCGTATTCCTTCCTTGCTGCCTCAGATATTTTCTCAAGTGTGTCAAAGTCGAGTTTTACCTTTGCTATTGTTCCGTCAGGCAGCGGAACACCGCCGTGTGATGTACCTGTCTGCACACTTATCTTGCTGATCCCTTTTAATAAACCGCCTTTGCCGGCAAGTGTCTCAAGGTATCCTTCCATAAACACCCTGAGGTCTTCAACAGTGCTGTTCTGGCCGCCGACCTCTCCAATCTCACCGCCGACTGATATGGTTACACCTTTAGGTTCAAGCTGTCTGATATAAGCTGTAAGCTCTGCTGCTATCTCAAAATTGAGTCTCTGCTGTTCTTTCAAATCTGATTTTGAAAGGTCAACAAGTGTAGATGAATCTATATCAATGTTGTAGAACCCGGCTTCTATAGCGTCCTTAATAAGTTGTTTCAGTGTATCAATCTCTTTTGCAGGGTCCTGCTGATATTTTTTTGCATTTGCCTGAAAGTGGTCGCCCTGAATAAACAAAGGTCCTTTGTATCCTTCCTTTAAAGCCGCTGCAATCATCACCACTGCATATTCATCAGGGAACTGTTTTGTATAACCTATCTCAGACCTTGCTATCTCAAATATAAATGCACCTGAATTATTCTTAATTGCTGCCCGCACTACTGCCCTTGCAACCTCATAGCTAAGCCCGCGTATGTTTATTGCCGGAACTGAGAATCCGCTTACCTCTCCCCTGCCCATTGCATCATACAAGCCCTGTATTGATGCAGACTTAATCCCAAGTTCAAAGGCTATCGCCTTTATCAGCCGGTGTGACATTTTTAATATCTCAGCATTTTCATTAAAAACCGCATTAAAGACTAACCTGTCCAGCAAATCACCGCGAACGACATTCTCATTTACAACCTTTACCCTGCCGGCTCCAAT
This sequence comes from Nitrospirota bacterium, assembly GCA_016212215.1. Taxonomy (NCBI): domain Bacteria; kingdom Pseudomonadati; phylum Nitrospirota; species Nitrospirota bacterium. The sequence continues at coordinate 18,637 of JACRGV010000138.1, read as the reverse complement.
ATCTACAACACCCTTCAGTGAAACATTCAATTCATCTATATCCCTGTACCTCATAGCCCACCCCCTTGTAAGAAGTTTAAGGTTTTACTCGAAAATCTCCAAAGCTCACCCCCACCCTAACCCTCCCCCCTCAAGGGGGAGGGGATAATCTATGTACCCTCTCCCCGGCCGGGGGGGAATCATCTTATTAATCTTGCTTCTTGCTTCTTGCCTCTGACTTCTTGCTTCTAACATCAGCTCACTGAATTGCATCAGAACATTCCATCAATATTCTCAACATCAACCTCACTTAAACTCTTTACTGTCACGTCTGCTATCGTAAGCCTGTCACTGCCATAAGTATTAGTTACTGCAATGCACCTCATTCCGGCTGCAATGGCACCTTCGATCCCTGCAATGGAATCCTCGATAACAACACACTCAGCAGGTGTAATCCGCTGGTCGGAATAATTATTAAATCTCTCTAATGCCTTAATAAAACATTCAGGGTCAGGCTTGCCGTACATCACATCCTCTGCACTTACTATAAAATCAAATGCAGAGTGAAGCCCTGCCTTATGCAGAATAAATTCTATCTCATGGCGAAGTGCACCGGATGCAATTGCAAGACTAAACATATCCTTTGCCTTATTTACAAATTCCACAACACCCGGGTAAATAAAAACAGAATTTTTTATATAATCCATAAGATATTTTGTCTTTTTTTCTATCAAAGAATGAATAATTTCAGGTGAGGGTTCAATCCCATGAGCATTAAGAACTGTAGAAAAACATCCTTTATCATCCATCCCGAGATATGTCTCGTAATACTCCTGTTTAGTGATAGTAATATTAAGTTCTGAAAGGACCTGCTGAAACATCTTGAGGTGTACCGGCTCACTGTCCGTTATAATGCCGTCAAAATCAAAGATAATAGCCTTTATCATGTATGGAAGGAATATAACATGAAGTGTAATTATATTGCAATATCTCAGCAATAATCCCATTGAATGTGCCGAATAAATTTTATATAAGGCCAGTTATTAGCATTGACATTATTGTTACATTATTATTAGATAATAGAAACTTTTTTCTGAATTATATTGTGAAGAACCTTATAACAAACAATAACGAAATACTTGTCGTTGATGATGAGCCACTTATACGGGAAATCCTTGTAAGAAAGTTATCGGACACAGGATACAAGGTTACTCCGGTGGATAATGCCTTAACTGCCCTTGAGATTATGGCAGAAAAGCCTTTTCCATTGGTTCTAAGCGATATAATGATGCCCCGCATGGATGGCGTTGAGTTCCTCAAGAGCCTTAAATTGCTTCATCCTGATACGGCTGTGGTCATGATAACAGCGGTTTCAAATGTAAATATTGCAATCGAGGCATTGAGGGAAGGGGCTTATGATTATATATTAAAACCTTTCAACCTTGAAGAGATTGTCTTGAGCCTCAGAAATGCACAGGATAAGAGACGGCTCATACTGGAAAACAGGATGTATCAGAATCAATTAGAAGAGATTGTAAAAGACCAGACATCTGAAATCAGGGGTCTTCTCTCTTTAGAACAGCACAAGACCTCTGAATTAAAGAAAGCACTTGAAGAGATTCAGGTTACTTACAATACAACCCTCGAGACACTTTCCACTGCCCTTGATTACAGGGATAATGAAACCGAAGGTCACTCCCAGAGGGTTGCCGGATACAGCCTCGAAATAGCAAGTGCATTAAATCTTGGACAGCATCAGAAGGAAACTCTTTCAAGGGGGGCGATACTTCATGACATAGGGAAAATAGGGATACCCGATTCCATCCTGTTAAAACCTTCCAGATTAACCGACGCAGAGTGGGTTAAAATGAGAAAACATACAGAGTATGGATACAGGATGTTAAAGGACATACCCTTTTTGAAAGAGGCAACCACAATAGTCCTTCATCATCAGGAGAAATATGACGGAACAGGATACCCGCAGGGCTTGAAAGGAAACGACATAACCATAGGTGCAAGAATTTTCACCATTGCAGACACTTATGATGCTATGACTACCGACAGACCATACAGGAAGGCACTATCAGACAGCTTTGCAAGAAATGAAATCAAACGATGCGCAGGCACCCAGTTTGACCCTGAGATAGTTGATGCCTTCTTCACTGTCCCTCCTGAAAAGTGGCTCAGGATTAAAGCAGACGTGGACAAGCAGGTTGGGAAGATTTAACACCAATAGGGACAACGGACTTTACAACAACCCCTTATCCGCAAAGCTGAGGTACTCTCCTTCACCCATGATTATGTGATCAAGGACTTTTATGCCTATGAGTTCACCGGCGGCGATAAGCCTTTTTGTTATCTCTATGTCTTCCGGGCTTGGGGTTGGGTCACCGCTTGGGTGGTTGTGGAGAAAAATTACTGAGGCGGCAGAGTTTTTTATCGCCTGTATATATACCTCTCTCGGATGGACAATACTTGATGTCAGGCAGCCCTCTGAAACTACATAATCTGAAAATATCCTGTTTTTCCCATCCAGCATCACCAGTCTGAATATCTCCTTTTTCAGGCCATGGAAGTGTTGTATGTAATGGCGATAGACATCATATATATCTTTGCTTGATATAACCCTCCTTTTCTTGTTGAGAGGGAATGACGCAGACCTCTTACCTATCTCAAGTGCCGCCTTAATCTGACATGCCTTTGCAATACCAATCCCCTTAACAGAACACAACTCATGTACTGTCACCCCGGACATTGCCCTGAAATCACCGAAACGGTTTATCAGTTCCATGGCAAGTTCAATCGCACTCTTCCCTTCACTACCTGTCCTGAGAAGAATAGCAAGCAACTGTGCAGGCGAAAGCCGTTCAGCCCCTTCCCTAACCAGCCTCTCCCTCGGCCTCTCATCCTCCGGCCATTCGTTTATACAAACCTTTGGGTCAGTCATGTCATTCACTCGAAAATACCCCCCCACCCCCCCTTGAACAAAGGGGGGGATTCTCATTTTCCTTTGTGAATCCCTGTTTCATGACAGTTCACTCGAAATATCTCCGGCGGGGTAAGAAAACCCCGCCTATCCATTTCTATGAGGATAGGCGGGACATTCTTGTCCCGCTGATTTTCATGGCCATTTGTGAACCCTCGGTTCATGGAAGTTCACTATAAAATCTCTTCAAGTAAGCAGTGTGGTGTGCTTTATCTGCTTACTGCTACCTGCTTACTATTCTTATTACCCCTTGACCCCTTGCCCCCTATTCTTTATACTGTGGCTCATGAATAAATTCAGCCGCATATACAGGGAACTATCCATTGCACTGGATGGTTTAAAGAAGGGTGTTTTTGAAATAGCCATTACAACAAGCGAAAATACGCAGGTAGCAAAACTTCTCTACCAAATTTATGAGCTTGAGAAAAAACTCGAAAAACTATACTCCGAAATCGGGAAAACAGTATATGAACTACGTAAGCACCCTGTTGAAGAAATGCTTGAAAACCAAAACATCAGGGAGCATCTGAGCAGAATCAAGACGTTGCAACAGGATATCCTCAATCTCGAAAAAGAGATTAACCTGCTCAGAGAGGAGGGCATAAAATCAAAATTAGACGAATTAAAGCAATATATGCGGCGCGGCGGCTATACTATTGATGAACTCACCGTTGAAAAAGACTCCGAAGCCGAGGGCAAAGAGATCGGCAATCTGCTGCTTCCTCACAGGGCAATCATAATAGCTGTTATCCATCATAACATGTTAATAATCCCCGAGAACGACCTCCCCCTTATCGGGGGTGATACCGTCTTTGTTATGGCCTCAAGGGACAGGATAAAAGATGTCGCAGCAATTTTCAGCAGAGGCTGAAACAACCCCATCCCCACCCCCCGATAACTACTTCGGGTGCAAGCTCTAACCCTCCCCCATTCAATGTCGGGGAAGGAAACTTCCTCTCCCTCAGGGAGAGGATTAAGGTGAGGGTGGGGTTACATCTTGCCTCTTACTTCTAACTGTCTTTCTCCCAACCTCTCCTGCAAGGTTTCCATTAACAATCCCGGTAATGTGAACATCTACAATATTATTCATAAGGGCATTGTCGTCATAATCGCTATTCTCAGTAATCAACACCTTCAGGTAATTTCCAGTATACCCCTTGAGAAATCCTGTTACCTCATCCTTTTCATATTCTATCAGGACATCAAAAATATTTCCCGTAAATTTCCTCACAAATTCATTATGCTTTACATCTGCAAGCTTCCTGATCGCATCTCCTCTTTTTTGTTTAACATCACCTCTCACTGTTTCTTTAAGATTACATGCCGCTGTCCCGGCCCTCGGAGAATATGAGAATACGTGGAGATAGCTTACCGGAAGCTTCTCTACGAATTTAAATGTATTTTCAAAATGGTCATCTCCCTCTCCCGGGAAACCGACCATTACGTCACAGCCAATTCCGGAATCCCTTACATTCTCATTTATGTTCAATACAAGGTCTTCAAAAAAACCGGCAGTGTAGTTCCGGTTCATCATCTTCAACACCATATCATCCCCGCTCTGAAGTGGAATGTGAAAGTGTTTACAAATCCTGTCCTCTGATGCCATCAGGTTTATAAGCTCATCTGTTATCTCCCGCGGCTCTATAGAAGACAGCCTGATTCGCCGGATACCGGTTTCTGAGATTATCCTTTTTATAAGTACTGACAATGTAAGTCTGCCGGCAATATCCCTGCCGTATCCGCCGAGGTGTACCCCGCATAACACCACCTCTTTATACCCGTTGCCTTCAAACAGCTTAATCTGATTTATTACCTTATCAGGGTTTAAACTCCTGCTCCTGCCCCTCGCAAACGGTACAATGCAATAAGAACACCTGCTGTCACACCCATCCTGAACCTTCATAAATGCACGTGTATGGTTGGGGAATTTAGTAATACCCTGATTCTGCATAGAAGAGTTATCAAAGATGTCCCCGACAAAAACCTTCTCACCGACATTCCCGCTTTTAGCCCCCGTCATATCAATAGAAAATTCCCTCTCCCCATGCGGGAGAGGGTTAGGGTGAGGGGGAACAACGATATCTCCAGCATCTTTCAGTAAACTCACCAGTGAGTATTTCTCTTCATTCCCGACAACCATCGTCACACCCGGAATACCAGCAATCTCCTCAGGATTAGTCTGTGCATAACAGCCGGTAACAACTACCTGAGCATGCTTGTTACTCCTGACAGCTTTCCTGATTAACCTTCTTGATTCAGCATCCCCCTTACCTGTAACAGTACAGGTGTTCACAACATAAATATCCGCTGTATCATCAAAAGGAACGATTGTATAATCCTGCGTCCCAATAACAGCCGATTCTATAACAGCAGTATCGTATTGATTTACCTTACAGCCTAATGTGGAAAAAGCTATTCGTTTCATCCGAAAATCACCCCCCCATGCCCCCCCTTGAACAAAGGGGGGGATTGCCGTTGGCCATTGAGCACCAAAGGAACTTTCCCCCCCTTAACAAGGGGGGGCTTGGGGGGGGGTGGTTTTCATCCTCCTTTGTGAAACCTCCGTTTCATGACGGTTCATCCGAAAATCAACCCCATCCCCACCCTAACCCTCCCCTTGAAGGGGAGGGAATCAACATAGCACCCTCTCCCTCAGGGAGAGGGTCCGGGTGAGGGTGGGGTTTTCATTGCCATTTGTATGCCCGCAGCTCATGTGAATTCATCCAAAAATCCTTCTCTTAATAAACACCGTCATCATCGCTAACGTCGCCCCAATCCCGTCGGCAATTACATCCTTAATATCCGATTGCCTCGCAGGTACAAAGTACTGATGAATCTCATCGCTGATACCGTATCCAAGAATAATTAATATTGTAACAACAGCCAACAATATAAAACTCTTTCTATGCAATGTTCCATTTAGCGCCCTGAAAAGAAGCAATGCAAACAACCCATACTCTGATATGTGTGCTACCTTGTCAAAGTATCTAAAGGGATCTTTGTCTATAGGATGTGACATACTGGAGACTGTAAATACAAGCCCGGCGAAGAATATAACCGGGCCCCATAAAAAGATAAAACGTTTCATCCGAAAATCCTCTACGGCGGGGTAAGAAAACCCCGCCTATCCATATCTATGAGGATAGGCGGGACTTTCTTGTCCCGCTGATTTTCATGGCCCTTTGTGAACCCTTGGTTCATGGGAGTTCATCCGAAAATCTCCATAGCTCACCCTCCCCCTAACCCCCTCCCGTCAAGGGAGGGGGGAAAAAAATATCACCCTCCCCTTGAATGCGAAGGTACTTACGTTTGAATCTTGCTTCTGACTTCTTACTTCTTCCTTCTGCTCACAGCTCACAGCTCACTGCTCACTGTCTTTGATAACCTCTCCACTCAAAGACGCAACCGTTGCTGATGTTATTTTTACCTGTAATATATCACCAACAGACATCCCTTCCTGCCTTGGAATATGAACAATCTTATTACCTCTCGTACGTCCGGTCATATTGCCGTTCCCCTTTACACTTTCTCCTTCAATCATGATGTCAAATTCCTTACCGACACATTCTTTATTTTTAGCAAGTGTGATACGGTTCTGAAGTTCTATCACATTATTTAAACGTTCCTTCTTCACATTCAGAGGCACCTGATTATCATAACTCCTTGCAACGGTAAACGGCCTCTTTGAATATCTGAATGTAAAGGCAGCATCATATTGAATCTCTTCCAGCGCGTCAATAGTTTTATTGTAATCTTCATCACTCTCACCGGGAAACCCGGATATTATATCCGTCGTGATAGTAACATCAGGTATAGCCTCACGTAGTCTGATTATCTTTCCTTTATACTCCTGATAGGTATAATTCCTCTTCATTCTTTCGAGTATTAAATCAGAACCTGATTGAATCGGGAGATGCACATGATTGCACACCTTTGACAGTTCCCTCATTGCATATATTAACTTATCATTGAAATCTGCCGGATGAGACGTTACAAACCTTATCCTCTCAATCCCCTCAATCTCTTGTATCATTTCCAGAAGGCCGGCAAGGTCCGTCTGCCCCCTCATATCTTTTCCATAAGAATCTACGTTCTGTCCCAGCAAGGTAACCTCTTTATAGCCTGATATTGCAAGCCCCCTGATTTCATTGATGATGTCTTCCGGCTGTCTGCTTCTCTCCCTGCCGCGTGTAAAAGGGACAACACAGAATGTACAAAACTTATCACAGCCGTCAACGATATTTATGTACGCCTTAAAAGGATGGTTCCTCTGAACAGGAAGCCTATACTCATCTTCGTCCTGTAATAAAAGCCTCTTCCTGCGTCTCTCGGTCGCTACCCTGTTTTTTGACCTTGCCCTCTTCTTTTCCAGAAGGCCGGGTATATCCGAGATATTGTCAGTGCCGAACACCATGTCAACATAAGGGGCCCTTTCAACTATTCGCTTCCCTGCCTGCTGGGCAACACATCCGCCGACACCTATAACCAGTTCCGGCTTCTCCTTTTTCAGCTCATTAAGCCTTCCAAGGTCGCTGTAACACTTATCCTCTGCCTTCTCCCTGACACTGCAAGTATTCAGGATAACCATGTCCGCATTATCCGGTGAATCTGTGAGTGAATAGCCCAACCCTGACAGCACCCCGGCAATCTTCTCACTATCAAGCTCATTCATCTGACAGCCGAATGTTTTTATAAAAAGTTGTTTCAATATAAAATAACCCCATCCCCACCCCCCGATTACTACTTCGGGGGCAGGCTCTAACCCTCCCCTTGAAGGGGAGGGAATTCAAGTCGTGGTCTTTTTGTTTCTAACATCTATCTTCTATCTTCTATCTTCTATCTTCTTACTTCTTACTTCTTACTTCTGCTTACTGCTTACTGCTTACTGCTTACTGCTTACTGCTTACTAAAGTAGGTTACAATGTTTGCCATGAAATTGCAATATTGGATAAAGCAATTCCCGTGCCTACCCCTAATCTCCTTATTTTCATTTCACTAATACCTGCCGACTAACATCTTTCACTGCCATCTTAATGTGCAAAGCATAAAATAACCGCACAAATTAATGTGCAAATAATTTCTCTTTGTCTTTCAAACAGGCATGATGTAATATAATTTCTACTCATGGAAAAAGACTTCAAAATTTTACTACCCGTTTTCTTCAACTACCTAGCCGTTGAAAAGGGTCTCTCACAAAACACTCTGGAGTCATATAAAAACGACCTTACAGGTTACATCTCATTTCTGAATGAACGAGAGATAACATCACCTGATAATGTAAGCGCCGGTCTGGTGAGAGAGTTTATTATGGGTTTAATGAAGACTAAATCCCTTGCCATTTCATCAATCCAGCGGCATCTGTCTTCTGTCAGGCAGTTTCATAAATTCCTGGTACATGAAGGTGTTACTGAGAGAGACCCGATGTTAAATATAGAGACCCCGAAAGGCTGGCGCCGCCTTCCCAAGACCATCTCCATGTCAGAGGTTGAAACTTTATTAAAACAACCTGGGGAAGAGAGTCATTTAAGCATAAGAGACGGGGCAATGATAGAACTCATGTATGCAACCGGTCTGAGGGTGTCTGAACTCGTGAACCTCAAATACAACAATATCAACCTTGAGATAGGGTTCATCACTACATCAGGCAAGGGCGGAAAGGAGCGTGTTGTGCCTATGGGGGAATATGCACTTGAGAGGTTAAAACAATATATAGAAAGGTCAAGGCCGGCGATACTTAAAGGACGCTCATCTTCTTATGTATTTATCTCGTCATTGGGAAGGGGGGGAAGGGGGCTTACAAGGCAAACCTTCTGGATGGTTATTAAGAAATATGCCCGGATGGCAGGGATCAATCAGGACATATCCCCTCATTCCCTGAGGCACTCCTTTGCAACCCACCTTCTTGAGCGCGGGGCAGACCTCCGTTCAGTACAGATAATGTTAGGCCACTCGGACATATCCACGACACAGATATACACCCACATCACCAGGGAGCGGCTGAAGAAGATACATGCAGAGTGCCACCCAAGGCCGTAGTGAGTTTTGTACATAATAATGTAATAGGATAGCAACGGCTTTCCCAGCTTCAATACGAATAATAAAATTCCTTGTAAATCACAACGTTCTTTGTATAATATCGTCTATGATACAAAAGGTTTAAATAGCACCTAAAAGAAAAATGAAAAACTATTCAAAAGAAACAGATGCACGGATAATAATTGATGACCTTCTCCGTAAGGTTGGGTGGGACCCTTCAGATAAATCTCAGGTTCTAACTGAAATAACAGCCCATGGATTAAATGAAACTATAACTGAAAAAACCCCGCCTTATAAAAATGCAAAAGATGGAGATGTTATCCCAACCGGCCGGGCTGATTATGTACTACAATCAACCTATGGGCGCCCCCTCGCCATAATAGAGGCGAAGAGATCAGCAATACACCCGTACACAGCAAAACAACAGGCCCTTCCACTTGCAAAAAAGATGGGCGCACCTTTCATCTTCCTGACGAATGGTGAGCTTATCTATTTCTGGGACTATACTAATGATGATGCCCGTATTGTCAATTCATTCTACTCCCGCCGTGATCTTGAAAGACTGCTACATCTGAGAGAAGAGAAAAGGCCATTGGCCTTGATACAGATTCCTGATTATTACAGCAGGCAAGGCGAACAGCGAATAGTCCGGCCTTATCAACAAGAGGCGATGAAGGCCTTTGACCATGTAGTTGAACTTGGGAAGCGGCGATTTCTAATGGAACTTCCTACAGGAACAGGCAAGACAGACCTTGTTTGTCTCTATCTGAAACGGCTGTTTGAGGCAGGTCAGGCAGAACGGGTTCTTTTTCTGGTAGATCGTGAACAGCTTGCAAAACAGGCAGTAGAGGCCATGCAGGATATTCTTACCCAGCATGGGAGTTACTGGCTTAAACCGGGAATGATGCGGCAGGAGCAACAGATCACAGTATGCCTCCTCCAGACAATGATCGGAAGATATGAGGAATTCAGCAGCGGGTATTTTGATGTGGTTATTGCAGATGAATGCCACCGCTCAATCTACGGTTCCTGGCAGACCGCACTAACGCATTTCGATGCCTTTCATATAGGACTGACGGCTACACCAGCCGCGTATATAGAACGTAACACCTTTAACTTTTATTTGTGTCAGGAAGGCGTGCCTGATTTTACATATCCCATCCATGAAGCATTTCAACAAGCTTTTCTTGCACCATACAAATTTGCTGAGGGTATCACCGAGTTTATAGCAGAGGGTGTTAATGTTGAGGAAGAGCATTATGATCCAGCAGAATTTGAGCGACAGTGGACTAACGAAGATACCAATAAAAAAATGATGAAAGAGTTTGACCGCCTTGCATGGGAGAATTATAAAGAGCTTGCATCTAAACAGAAGGTTGGCCCGGGCAAGGCAATAGTCTTTGCCATAACAAAACATCATGCTGCCAGGCTGACTCATTACCTTAATGAGCTGCATCCGGAACATAAAGGACATTATGCAGAGGTAATAACCTCTGACGTAGCAAATGCTGATGCCCTTATAAGGAGATTCAAATACGAAGAATATCCCATGATTGCAGTTAGTGTTGATATGCTCACCACAGGGTTTGATTGTAGAGAGGTACTTCATTTGGTTATGTGCCGTAAGGTCAGAAGCCCGATTCTGTATCAGCAGATCAGGGGGCGCGGTACCCGTACAGCCCCGCACATTAACAAGAAAAAGTTCATCATCTACGATTTTTTCAGAAACCGTGAATACTTCAATGACAGCGATACAGATATTTTTACAGGCTCAGGAAGCGGTCATGCTGCCATATCAGCACCTGCATCTCAATGTAAGCCGCACCGTGATCTCATAGAGCTTGGCCTTGAGGACGAATGGCTTGAGGCAGTCAACTATGTAGAGATTGGACCGGCTGGAGAACGCATTGATAAGAAAGAGTATATAACCAACTGGGAAAAGGCTGTAAGGACATCATCTAATACTGATGAAATCCTTAAAAAGATCAGGACAGAAGAGGAACTAACCCCAGAGGAAGAACAGAATCTTTCAGACAGATTGAATCGCCCTGAAATGTTTTTTAATGAGGAAAACCTCCGCAGGGCATATAAAAGGCCCGGCGGAACGCTTATAGACTTTATTCGTGCTGCCCTCGGCAGCTTAAGGTTAAAGAGCCGTGAAGAGGAACTCACAGATAATTTCCATGCATGGCTTGTAACAAAGAACCTTACTCCTGAACAATCGCAATATCTCTCCCTGCTCAAGAACAGGGGGATTGTCAAAGGAAAGGTTGACCTGAATGATCTTTTCCAGCCGCCGTTGTCAATTCTGAATGCCGCACGGCTGGGCATAGAACTCTTTGGGGAAAAGAGCCTCAAAGAAATTATTGAAGACATGAACACATCCATCTTTATAAAGAAGACCGCTTGAGATTGGAGAATAGATGAATCAGGAAGTGAGAAGAAAACTTGATCGTATAACTGACACCCTATGGGCAGGCGGTGTTACCAATCCTGTTACCTACATTGAACAGCTTTCATATCTTGTCTATCTGAAACTGCTTGACGAAGAGGAGGTAAACAGGGAACTTCAGACGAAACTCACCGGAGAGAACGGTAATGCAAGGCTACTTTTCCCAAAGCAGGCGGAACGTTATCGCTGGTCAAAGTGGCGGTTCAAAAGCGGGACAGACCTTCGTGATTTTGTCCGTGATGATGTTTTTCCTTACATGGCCTCATTAGTAAGAGAGAACCCTCAGATTGCTGATTACTTCAGGGATGCAGTTCTTGAGATTATTGACCCCAATGTACTGAAACAGGTAATAGATGAAATTGATGCGATTGATTTCGGCAAGCTTGGTACTGATGTTAAGGGTGATATTTTTGAGTACCTGTTAACTCACCTTGGTCAGTCAGCATTGAACGGACAGTTCAGGACACCAAGACAGGTCAGGACTATGATGGTTGAGATGGTTGACCCTGATCTTGGGGATACCATTTATGACCCTGCCTGTGGAACCGGTGGTTTCCTGATTGATGCTGTGGAATACATACTTGCCAAGTATTCGAGCGAACCTAAAGAAACACCTGTCTATGGTGAAGAATGGCTTGAGAAACGTAATCAGACAATAGAGGAGGCGAAGTCTGCTATACCGAACCTTCAGACCTACAAGAAAGGGCCTGGCGAGAAGATACCGGACTGGGGCCTGCTTGAAAACGCAATCCACGGTATAGATGTCTCCCGTCAGATGATGAGGATTTCCATGATGAACCTCGTCCTCCATGGCATCAGGAACGCCCATGTAAAGAGGGCTAATACCCTTTCAGAACTTGGCGGGTTTACAGATGAAGACCTTCGCCGCAAATACAAGGTCATCCTTTCAAATCCACCATTTGCAGGAGTTTTACCGAAAGAATCAATCCGTAAAGACCTGCCTACAAACTCAAAGAAGAGCGAACTCCTTTTCCTCGGTGTAATGATGGAGGCGCTTACCCCGGGCGGACGCTGTGCAGTTGTTGTGCCTGAGGGACTTCTGTTTGGTTCAACCAATGCCCACGTAGAGTTAAGGAAGAAACTCGTTGAAGATTTTGAACTCCTTGCAGTCGTGTCATTACCTGCGGGTATCTTCAAGCCTTACGCAGGAGTCAAGACAGCTATACTTGTCTTCAGAAAGCCCGTAAATTCATCTTCAAATCCTACCTCGTTAAAGAAGGGGGGCGAGATGCGAATTGTCTGGTTCTACGAAATAACTAACGATGGCTATGACCCTGACAAAATTACCGGCGGCGGCCGTCCTGAGACCCCGGAAAAGAACAATATCCCTGACTTGCTTCAACAGTGGAAGACATATAGAGGATCCGGATTCAGAAATCCTCCGGGTGTTGAGGCAGGTGCCGTTATTGACCCTGACTCAGAAGCGTCCCGATGCTGGTGGGCCAATACCGACCTAATTGCTGAGAATGGCTATAACCTTGCTGCCGGAAGATACAAGCCGCAGATGGGACAGAAGCCGCCGGATGAAGACCCTGCTGAACTCATTCAAGAGGTTCTGCTTATTGAAAAGGAAATAACTGAAGGTCTTGAAAGGCTTTTGAAGGAATTGGAGACGGCAGAATGAAGTGGCGTGAAGTCAAGATATCGTTATTCTGCCAGACTGGGAGCGGCGGTACCCCCTTCACGCAAGATAAGGCTATTTATTATGGTGGCGATATTCCGTGGGTTAAGTCCGGTGAGCTCAAAGATGATATTTTGCTTTCTACAGAGGAAAGCATTACCGAAAAAGGTCTGGAGGAATCCTCGGCGAAATGGGTTCCTTCAGGTGCTGTGTTGATAGCTATGTACGGGGCAACAGTGGGAAGAACAGCATTTCTTGGGATAGATGCAGCAACCAATCAGGCAGTATGCAGTGTAGTTCCAGACCCAAAGGTTGCCTACAACAAATATGTGTGGTATGCACTTCGAACCAAGGTTACTGAATTTCTTTCACGACGTGTAGGAGGAGCACAACCCAATATAAATCAGAAAATTATCAGAGACACCCAAGTTGTATTGCCCACTATCTCTGAGCAACGTCGCATTGTAGAAATCCTTGACCAGGCAGATATACTGCGAAAGAAACGTGCTGAGGCAGATGCCAAAGCAGAACAAATCCTGCCGGCACTTTTTTATAAGAGGTTCGGAGACCCTGCAATCAACATAAATATATCGAAGCATACTTCAATCAGGGCAGTAGTATCTAAGATCGAACGCAGAGACCCTTCCGATAGTCCAGATACTCCTTTCAAGTATATTGATATTGCAGGTATTGATGGCACTAAGGGAAGGATTGCTCAAATTAAGACACTATATGGAGTAGATGCACCAGGCAGAGCTCGTCAAATAGTAAAAACAAATGACGTACTCATATCTACTGTAAGGCCTTATTTGAGGGCCACCGCTCTTGTTCCTGCCGGTTTAGATGATCAAATATGTAGCACTGGTTTTTGCGTCTTAAGAGCAAAGAATGGTATTGGCTTTGGGTATTTGTATACGCTAAGTCGGCTTGAATGGTTTACAAAACGACTTAACGAGAGTGCAAGAGGGGCATCATATCCAGCCGTAACTGATAATGACATACTTGATTTGCAGGTTCCTTATCCTTCAGACAAAAACATTCTGACCAAATGTGATGGGTTAGTATCACAATTGAATGCAATAGAAGAGAAACGGCTTTTACTAATAGACAAACTTGATAATCTTTTTGATTTGCTTTTGGTAAAAGCCTTTTCCGGTGACCTCACTGCCAAATGGCGTGAGACGCACATGAAGGAGCTTTTGGCAGAGATGGAAGAACAGACAAAATATTTAGAGCTGTCAAGAATGGAGAACGTATGATAACAAAACTAAGCTTAGGAAATTTCAAGTCTTTTGCTGAAACACAGGAAATACCAATAAAGCCTTTGACCTTGATTTTTGGTGCCAATAGTGCAGGGAAATCCAGCTTAATCCACGGGATTGCCCTTGCCCATCATGTTATTGCAACTGGCGACCTTGATGTTTACAGTACATCTATAGGCGGAGAGGCAATAGACCTGGGCGGATTCAGGCAATATGTACACAGGCGGAACAAGGACCTTAATGTAGAATGGGCTGTGGAGCTTGATGTAAGCAGACTTTCGGGTAGAACTGCTGAACTTATGGCATCAGTTAAAACAATTACCATTACTATCATATTTGGCATTTTCTCGCCAGAAGGAACCATACAATCTGAATTAGAGCATGAAAAGCCTGATGAGGAACTTCTTGAAAAAATAAACAGGAAACTAAACGAACTTGACAAGAGAGACTTGAAGGCAATAAAAGATATGCTTATTCGTGAAGTACCATCAATTCGGACATGTGAAATAACCGGAGATGGGCAAATGCTCTTTCGCCTGAGCCGCCGCAATGATGGCCGCTACAGGTTTGACAGGCTGGAACCGGAACACCCTGTTTTAAGAGAAATCTTCAAGGCTATCGTTGAAGTTTATACAACCTCAACCACCCTTTCTGAAAGTGATTATGAAGGATTCAGGGAGTCAGTTACTGATCTTTTAAGAGAACTTACAGTAAAGATTGATAAATTCCTGCCAAGGTGTTTACTGAAAAACGGCAACCCTTTGGACGCAAAACCATCTTTCTTAGCCGCTATACGTAAGGGAACACGGAAAGATAATTTGGCTGAAGCCACAAAGAATTTTCTACCAATTATTTTGAATGAATTGATTCAGGGGCTGAGCGAAATGACCGAGGCTGAGATAAACCGGTTTCAATATCTGGGACCATTACGATCGTATCCTTCGCGGCACATAGCTTTTTCTCAGCATGAGGACATAAACTGGTTTGCGGGCGGTGGCTATGCTTGGGATGTCATCAGAAGAGAGTTCAAAATCCGAAAGAAGGTCAATGCTTGGCTTGGCAATAAAGATAAGCTAAGCACACCATATGAATTGGTTGTACGTAACTTATTGACGATTGATGACCTTGATAAAGATTATACAAAAATTATAGAGGACTTAGAGGAAAGGTTCACCACTCCGTATGACGAGACTGTTTCGTCTGATGACTTGTTTGGAGAAATATATGAAGCAATGAATCGCCTGAAAGATTATGAATCAAATATTTCTGATGTACAGGAACTCAACCTTATTGACCTCCGCTCTAATACGATTGTCTCGCACCGTGACGTAGGGATAGGAATTAGCCAAGTATTACCTGTCCTTGTTGGAGCCTATGCATCCAAAAATAAAATCATTGCTATCGAACAACCTGAAATCCACCTCCACCCTGCATTGCAGGCAGAGATGGGTGATGTCTTTATTGAATCTGCTCTTGGGAAAAACAAGAACACCTTTATTCTTGAAACTCACAGTGAACACCTTATCCTTCGCATATTAAGACGGATACGAGAAACTTCGAGAGGGAAAAATGATAAAACTGCTCAAATAAGACCCGAAAATGTGACACTCCTTTATGTTGGTGCCAGTCAGCAAGGCTCTTCAGTACAGGAATTAAGAATTAATGAAGACGGACGGCTTCTTGATCATTGTCCTGGAGGATTTTTTGAAGAGGGCTTTGAGGAGCTTTTTTAACTATGTTTTTCTATGTCTATTTAGATCCTGAAGTTTTTGATGTAGCTACTGAAGAAGGTACTTTTGCCATGCAATCATTAATAGGAATCTTACGAGGTTTTGTTCAAAACTGCTTTATAGCTGAATTCGAAGACTATCGTGTTCAGGAAGCTATCAAAGAAAAGGTCAACAAAATTGTAGATGATAACGACCGAAAGGCTATAAAGGAACTTCTGAAAATTATGAAAAAAAGGAATCGGTTTATTTATTGTTTGATACCGGACTATGCCGGAGAGAAAAGTGATTTAGAAAAAGTTTATGAACAGGCCGCAGCATCCTATATAGATATTCTTTTGTTAAAAAGTGCCCCCCTTGGAACAGGAATTCCAAGCGAAATAAAAACAGCAACCTTATTAAACTATCAACATACTAACTTTGAAAATGGCAGGGCTTCTTACGCATGTAATGGAGTAACTCTAAAAGAAGGTGAAATATACGAAGATGCTTTTCTTGATCAAAACTTTAAGAAAGCACTACGATATGCCTCAACTATTGAGATTTGCGACAAGCTTTATGGGCCTTATTTTAGTGCGAATTTTATATATTCTACTAAAAACCTTTTTGAATGGCTTGAAAAGATATTGTTTGCCCCTGAGAAATGCAAAATAGTTTTTCATTGTCAAAAACCAGAAGGCAAGACCGATAGTTTTATGAAAGATCAAATAGGGGGCTTTAAGAGGGGGAGAATAACTGGAATAGATGTTGTATTACAATTTTATGAGCTATTAAATGAAAATAATTGTTTACCACATGATCGTTACATCTTGACTGATCAAATCGCTGTAGATTTTGGGCGAGGGATGGATTTCCTGAATCAATTAACACATCAAAACAGAGATATAACTATCAACATAAACGACTTGAATCAAGTAAGTTCTCTTTTGGAGAGCTATAGAGCGGGGCGGCTTTCTCCTGTAATTATTTAGGAGTCATTAATAAGTCGGAAGTAAAGCAAATTTATGACAAAATTAAAGAAGACCCAAATATATTTATTGATATTGGAGGTGCAATATGTCATTAAAAAATATCCAAATATCATTCCCCTCTGATGTACTTGATGCTCTCGCAACCACATATCAGGATAGCGCAGACTTAATAAGAGAGGCGGCTGTTCTTGAACTGTACCGGGAAGGTAGGCTGTCAAGCGGGAAGGCTGCAGAAATATTTAATATGGAACGATTTGAATTTATACGATATGCCGGGATGAAAGGTATACCATTCATAAGAATATCACCGGAAGATCTCAGGGAAGAGGTAAAACTTCTGGAAGGAGTGGAAGCGAAATAGAAATAAAGGGAGGAGAATATAAATTGCTCGACGAGAAAAAGATTTACGAATTGCGTGACAGGATAATCCAAGAATTTCATCCGGAGCGGATTATCCTTTTCGGCTCTTATGCCTATGGTAAGCCTTCAGAAGATTCTGATGTGGATATTCTTGTAATTTTACAATTCGCCGGATCCGGCCTGCGAAAAACCTCAGAGATCCTGAGAAAAATCAGACCTCGCATACCTGTCGATCTGTTAGTTAAAACACCGGAGGATGTCCGTCAACGTATTGAATGGAATGATTTCTTTCTGAAGGAAATTCTCCAAAAAGGAAAGGTAATATATGAAGCCGCTCACCCGTGAATGGATAGAAAAGGCCGAGGGAGATTTTGCCACCGCGGGGAGAGAGATACGGGCACGGAAAAGACCCAACTACGATGCTGTTTGCTTTCATGCACAGCAGTGCTCAGAGAAATTTCTCAAGGCAATTTTACAGGAACAGGATATCCCTTTCGGTAAAACGCATAACTTGATCATCCTCTTAGAACTTATAATTCCGGCTCAACCATCATTGGAATTATTGAGACCATCTCTTGAGATTCTAACCGGTTTTGGAGTCCATGTCCGATATCCCGGTGAATCAGCAGACAAAGCAACAGCGAGAGAGGCACTTACTCATTGCCGTGTTATCCGCTTTGAGGCAAGAAGGCTTCTTGGATTGGAGGAGGAATGAAGTGGCCTAAAGTCAGCTTGAAGCAGATTCTTACTTTAGAATATGGCTCTGCACTTAAAGAGAGCACTCGTAATGATGAAGGGAAGTTCCCGGTAATAGGATCAAAAGGTGTTGTAGGATACCACGATAAACCGCTTGTTGGTGGTCATGTGAATTGAAAAAGCACAGGTATTACCTATCTGAGGGTCTTTATAAGGAGGCACTTATCCTTGCAGATGAAATATAATATACACGCACATCACAAGGGAGCGGCTGAAGAATATCCATGCAAAACACCACCCAAGGCCGTAGTCCTCTAATAAGTATTTGAATAGCAATTTTCCACTATAAGATCCCCATAAGATGTACCCTTGCTTAGAATTGGCTAATGGTAACCCTTCAGTGAGGCGTGGGAACCCGGTCGTGGGGTAAGCCTCCTTTCCAATATTATGGGGGTTGTATGTACTATAGGTTTGATGGCGGTGAAGTCCCTGAAGGGAAGAGAAGTTTGAAGGGATCGAGGGTCAT
>JACRGV010000137.1 GCA_016212215.1 Nitrospirota bacterium | reverse complement strand
CCCCTTGAACAAAGGGGGGGATTGCCGTTGGCCATTGAGCACCAAAGGAACTTTCCCCCCCTTAACAAGGGGGGGCTTGGGGGGGTGGTTTTCATCCTCCTTTGTGAAACCTCCGTTTCATGACAGTTCATCCGAAAATCAACCCCATCCCCACCCTAACCCTCCCCTTGAAGGGGAGGGGATAAAAACTAAGCACCCTCTCCCTCAGGGAGAGGGTCCGGGTGAGGGTGGGGTTTTCATTGCCCTTTGTGAACCCTGGCTCATGGGGTTCATCCGAAAATCCTTCTCCCAGACGTCATTGCGAGCCGAAGGCGAAGCAATCTGGCCAACGACGAGATTGCTTGGTCGCTTTCGCTCATAGCAATGACACTAAACATAATTTTCATTCCCCTTTGTGAGACACCGTCTCATGGCAGCTCATCTGTCAATATCTCGCTATTCGTATAAATACATATCTTAGAGGTTATCTTCATTGCCTCTTCAACTATCTCTCTGGCGCTCATGTTGGTATTGTTAATCAATGCACGGGCTGCTGCGAGGGCATAAGAGCCGCCTGAGCCGATCGCCATTATGCCGTCTTCGGGTTCGATTATATCACCTGTACCGGAGAGAATTAAAGAGGAATTTTTATCAGCAACACACATTAATGCCTCAAGCTTCCGAAGTATCCTGTCTGTCCTCCAGTCTTTGGCAAGCTCTATTGCGGAACGTGTAAGATTGCCGTGGTACTGCTCCAGCTTGGCCTCAAACCTCTCAAATAAAGTAAGTGCGTCTGCCGCACCCCCTGCAAAGCCCGATAAAATCGTCCCATTGTACATCCTCCGAATCTTTTTTGCGTTGTGCTTCATTATAGTATTGCCGACTGTCACCTGCCCGTCACCTGCAATAGCCACCTTGTCATCACGCCTGACACATAGAACTGTAGTACTGCGAACCATTGATGTATCCTCCTTATTTGCCATCAGAAAATAACCCCATCCCCACCCTGACCCTCCCCTTGAAGGGGAGGGAATTTTCGTTGACCACTCTCCCCCTACCCCCCTCCCGTCAAGGGAGGGGGGAATAATCTTAGTACCCTCTCCCCCGGCGGGTCCGGGTGAGGGGGTCTTATTTCTTGCTTTTAACTATTCACTGTTCACTATTCACTGCCTTTCCTGCTCCTAGGATGTGCCTTATCATATATCTCCATCAGTTTGTCCATGCTCACATGCGTGTAACGCTGTGTGGTTGAGAGGCTTGCGTGGCCAAGCATCTCCTGGACAGAACGTAGGTCTGCCCCGCCGTTCAGCAGATGTGTGGCAAATGAATGTCTGATTGAATGTGGCGTCATGTCCCAGAGGCCGCTGACCTTTTTGTATTTTTCTACGATTCTGTGGATGCTTCGGGTGGTGATTCGTTTGCCGGATTTGTTGAGGAAGAGAGGACGTCCATCCCTATCCTTTTCACCCGAAAATAAACCCCATCCCCATCCTAACCCTCCCCTTGAAGGGGAGGGAATAACCTTAGCACCCTCTCCCTCAGGGAGAGCTGCAATTAAATTCCTTCCAAATCCCTCCCCCCTCTTTTGCGGGGGGAGGCAGGAGGGTGGATCCGGGTGAGGGTGGGGTTTTTCATGCCCCTTTAGAAATGACAGAGAGCGTCCGGTTGAGGAGGTGTTAATAAGGTATTTTCTTATAGCCTCCACCGCCTTCGACCCTATCGGGACTATCCTTTCTTTTCGCCCCTTTCCTTTGACCCTTATCAGGTTTTCAGTAAGGTTCACATCCTCAATATTCACAGCCGCTACTTCTGCAATCCTGAGGCCGCAGGAGTAGAATGTCTCAAGGATTGCCCTGTCTCTGAGGGTCAGCACATCGTCGCCGACAGGTGTATTCAACAGCCTGTCCATCTCATCAATGGATAGAAACCCCGGCAGGGGCTTATCCTGCCTTGGTGTCGCAACCATCTTGGCAGGGTTTGATGATATTTTATTTTCTTTGTTTAAATAGTTTAAGAATGTCCGGAGTGAAGAGATTTTTCTTGCAAGGGATGCCTTGCCAATCCCCTTCTCAAAAAGGTTTGATAGAAATGCCCTTATTAGTATATGGTCTATATTGCTGATGTCATCAATTGTCGGTTTATCTTTCTCAAGCCTGGCCTTTAGATAATCTTTAAATTGATTCAGATCCGATAGGTAATTCCTCAGTGTGTGTGGAGATACATTCCTCTCGGAGGAAAGGTATATTAGAAAATCTTTAACTGCATCTTCCATTTACTTATATCCTTTAAGGCCCTTCTGGATAGCCTCTCCCTGTTAGCCTCCTTATCCTTCATGACTACGGCCAAAGGAGGAAACAGACCCCAGTTTATGTTCATAGGCTGAAACTTCAGCACAGTATCTGCTGTAATATAACCCAGCAATGCGCCTGCGGCAGTGGTCACCGGCGGCGGGATAAACTCCTCGCCGTTAAGATTAATAACAGCAGAAATGCCTGCAAGAAGCCCCATTGCCGTTGACTCAACGTACCCCTCAACACCGGTTATCTGGCCGGCAACATAAATATCATTTTCTCCCTTCAGACGGAGTGAGTTATCTAATAATTTCGGAGAATTTATAAAGGTATTCCGATGCTGGCTCCCGTATCTTAAAAACTCTGCATGTTCAAGCCCGGGTATCATCCTGAAGACCCTTTTCTGTTCAGGCCATTTCAGCCTTGTCTGAAAGCCGACCATATTGTATGCCTGTCCGAATCTATCTTCCTGACGCAATTGTACAACTGCGTGGGGCTGTCTCCCGTTTCTCGGGTCAGTCAGACCCACCGGTTTCATAGGGCCGTAAGCAAGTGTTTCTATCCCACGCTCTGCCAGAACCTCCACTGGCATACATCCCTCGAAATAAGGTATCTTTTCAAAATCTTTTGCATGAACCTTATCCGCTGTTATAAGTGCATTAAAGAATTGTTCATACTCTTTCCTGTCCATAGGGCAATTTATATAATCTGCACCGCCCTTATTATATCTCGATGCCCTGAACGCAATCTCATAATTAATACTGTCGTTGCTTATAACAGGTGATATTGCATCATAAAAATATATAAAATCATGCTTGATTATCTTCTGCAGATCTTCTGTCAGATCCTGAGAAGTAAGCGGCCCTGTTGCCAGAATAAGCGGCACTTCAAATGAGAGTTTTGAAACCTCCTCCCTCAGCACCTTTATATTAGGATGAGAAGATATGGCATCAGTGATAAAATGGGAAAATTCGACCCTGTCAACTGAAAGGGCTGAACCTGACGGCACGCTTGTCTTATCAGCCGCCTGAATTATCAAAGAACCAAGCTCCCTCAGCTCTTCTTTAAGCAGGCCGTGTGCATTGGTTATATCTTTTGACTTTAAGGAATTACTGCACACAAGCTCTGCAAAATCGCCTGTCTTGTGGGCCTCTGTCATCCTGCCGGGGCGCATCTCGTAAAGCAATACCTTCACCCCTCTCTGAGCCGCCTGCCACGCAGCCTCAGAACCTGCAAGCCCCCCGCCTATGATTACAATTTCAGGTTTCAATTAGAATAATCCTCTTCCGCTTCTCACCTCCCCCTTGAGGGGAGAGGAACTTCCTCAATTCCCTCCCCCTCGACGGGGGAGGGTCAGGG
The DNA here is from genome assembly GCA_016212215.1 of Nitrospirota bacterium. Taxonomy (NCBI): domain Bacteria; kingdom Pseudomonadati; phylum Nitrospirota; species Nitrospirota bacterium. Next base: position 6,613 of record JACRGV010000137.1, on the reverse strand, counting down.
TGGGGGTGAGCAAGGGCATCTGTGTTCTACCAAAGCTCACCCTCCCCCTAACCCCCTCCCGACTTTTCAATTTGGGGAGGGGGAATAATTTTAACTTCACCCTGCCTTATATCCGCACTCTTTATTTATACAAGCCAGACTAATCCCCCCTGACCGCTGTCTTTTCTCGACAAGGAAGGGGGCGCCGCACTGCGGGCATGGCTGTGCTACCGGTTTATCCCATGATGCAAATTTACATGCAGGGTATTTTGTACATGAATAAAAGACCTTGCCCCTCTTGCTCCTCTTCTCTGTAATCTCTCCTTTGCAGTCAGGCTCAGGGCATTTAACCCCTGTAGTAATAGGTTTCGTCGTTTTACAAGTAGGATAATTTGAACATGCGAGAAATCTCCCGAACCGCCCGCTCTTAATCACCATTGGTGAACTGCAAACCGGGCAGATCTCGTTTGTTGTCTCCTGTTGTACTACCTCAATCTTCCCCTCTTCTCCACGTCTGAATTCTTTTGTATTCTTACATTCAGGGTATCCGGAACATGCAAGGAAGTATCCTAATTTCCCCCACTTTATAATCATATTATTCCCGCACTTCTCACACTTTATATCAGTAGGAGTCTCCTCGCCTTTAAGATTCCGCATATCCTTTTTTGCCTTTTCAAGGTGCGTATCAAACGGTCCATAAAACTCCCCGACCGCATCTCTCCATTCACGGCTGCCCTCTTCTACTTCATCAAGATCCTCTTCCATCTTTGCGGTAAATTTGACATCTATTAACTCAGGAAAGTGTTCAACAAGCAAGTCATTTACAAGTACCCCAAGCTCAGTAGGAAAGAATTTACCCTCCTTCTTTTCAACATATTCCCTATCCTGAATTGTATATATGATTGCCGCATAAGTGCTCGGACGGCCTATCCCTTTTTCCTCAAGCTCTTTTATGAGAGATGCCTCTGTATAACGGGACGGCGGTTGTGTGAAATGCTGTGCAGGTTCAAGTGAAATCAGGTTCAACCGTTCCCCTTCAGTCAATGGAGGTATAACAGCCTCTCCGACCTCTCCAACACCATCTTGTGCCTGTTCAGACTCTTCCCTTTCCTCCTGATACACTTTCATAAAACCGGCAAATTTTACAGCAGAACCTGTAGCCCTGAGCAGACACTCACCTGAAGTAACGTCAACTGTTATAGTATCAAAAACAGCAGGGCTCATCTGACATGCCACAAACCTGTTCCAGATCAGCTTGTAGAGATTATAGGTATCCCTGTCAACATATTCCTTTATACGTTCAGGTGTATATTCAACAGAGGTCGGCCTTATCGCCTCATGGGCATCCTGAATCCCCTTTTTATTTCTATATTCAATCGCCCTGTCAGGTAAACACTCATTTCCAAAATTGTTTTTAATATACTTTCTTGCATCAGTCTGTGCATCTTTAGATATACGGACTGAATCTGTACGCATATACGTTATAAGTCCTGCAGGTCCTTCACTCCCTATATCAATACCTTCATATAGCTTTTGTGCTATTGACATGGTCCTGCTTGCAGTAAACCTGAGTTTCTTTGATGCCTCCTGCTGGAGCTTGCTGGTGGTAAACGGTGCCGCAGGATTTCTCTTCTTATCCTTCTTTTCAATCGAGCTTACAACATACTCACCTGAAGAAAGTATCCCCTTTATCCGCTCAGCCTCCTGTTGGTCAGGGATATCAATATCTTCATTCCGGAACTTTATCAGCCTTATCTCAAAAGGCGGCGGCGTTCTCCCCTCAACCATTGCACTGATTGTCCAGTATTCCTTAGATACGAACTGTGCAATCTCCTTTTCAAGGTCGCATATAAGACGCACTGCAACAGACTGGACCCTTCCGGCACTAAGCCCCCGGCGTACTTTATCCCATAAGAGCGGGCTTAGCTTGTAACCGACAATACGATCAAGGATACGCCTTGCCTGCTGGGCATTTACCTTGTTCAGATCAATCCTGCCGGGATTAAGAAGAGACTCCTTTATCGCCTTCTCAGTAATCTCATTGAAAAGTACGCGGAAGATGTTTTCTTTCTTATCTTTCAGCTCTTCAGCAATATGCCAGGCAATGGCCTCTCCCTCACGGTCAGGGTCAGGGGCAAGAAAAACAGATGAGGCGAGCTTCGCCGCCTTTTTTATCTCTGCAAGAACCTTTGCCTTACCCTTTATTGTCACATACTGCGGGTTAAAATTATTCTCTATCTCAATACCTAATTTGCTCGCAGGGAGGTCTTTGACATGACCGACAGAAGCAATAACAGTATACTTCTTCCCAAGATACTTCGTTATCGTCTTCGCCTTTGATGGTGATTCTACAATGATTAATGGTTTTGACATATATATTTATTCCTTTTTATTTTTCTTATTATTACCTATTACCTTTATCCTGAAAAACCCACCCTCACCCTGACCCTCTCCCTGAGGGCGAGGGAATTTTCGGTGTCAGAGCTTCGCCTTCACATAACAACTCCCCGCCACCTGCTCTGCAACCCCTTTTATCTCAAGGTTGAGTAAAAGCTGTATAGTGTCCCGAGGTTCAATCCCGCTTTCAGTAATAATCTGATCTATATGTTTTGGCTCCAGAGTCAACGTATTGTATATATTATTTTCATCTTTTGAAAGAGATATTTTTTCCAAATAACTATTTTTGATAACATTTATTAATCCCTGCGTCAACAATTGTTCAAACTCTTCCAGAATATCTTCAGTACTTGTAACTAATTTTGCCCCTTGTTTTATAAGGTTATTTGTCCCCATGCTGACAGGAGAATTAATATTCCCGGGCACAGCGAACACCTCTCTGCCCTGTTCCAGTGCAAACCGGACTGTAATAAGGGAACCGCTCCTTTCCGCTGCCTCTATTACAACAGTACCGAGTGATAATCCGCTGATAATCCTGTTTCTCTGTGGGAAGTTTTGTTTCTGAGGGCCTGTGCCGGGAGCGAACTCAGAAATAATCGCCCCGTATTCCGGCATCTCTGCAAATAGGCGGCTGTTTTCCGGAGGGTAAACAACATCAATCCCGCACCCCAGAACACCGATGCTCCTCCCTCCTGTCTTTATCACTGACTGATGGGCAGCACTGTCTATCCCGCGGGCCATCCCGCTTACTATTGTAAATCCTGCAGAAGATAGTTCAGATGCAATCTTCTCTGTAACCTTCCGCCCGTAGGTTGTCGGCCTCCTTGTACCGACAATAGCTATTGCTTTGGCATCCCCCTGTGTAATGCCCCCTTTCATATAAAAACAGATAGGCGGGTCAATTATATTCTTTAGTATCTCAGGATAATCAGGATGGTTTAAATAAATAAGCTGAATACCGTTTTCTCTTATTATTTTTATCTCATCTGTAACATCCTTAACAGGATGAACAACTGATTTTATCTTTCGCACAAGCTCTGAAGTAATGCCTTCAACAGTGCATAACTCTTCATCAGAAGCTGCAAATACTTCATCAGGTGTAGAAAACCGTTCAATCAACTTCTTTGAAAAGGCAGGCTTATTCCTGAGTGTGTGTTCAAATGCTAACCAGTAATAATATTCGTCCATAGATGTAAGTGTAAAATTAAAGATAAAATATCAAAAATTAAAAATACGAAGTAAAATTTTCTGTGATTTACTTAAAGAAAAGACTTCCGACACCAAATGGTTCGATACTTTTTGTCACTAATGCTGTGGCGGTTGAAGACTGCACGGAGATTACTATCAATTCACCAATTATATTTTTGGGGATATTGTCCGGACTTTCTCCTGAGACATTTAATACTACTCCGGGGGTAAGGCCATCCTTTGTCCCCTTGTCAAGATAAACAACATTTCGTTCTGAGGCTAAGACAGTCTCTCCACGCAACCCTATTATATGCCCTTTGATCCCCTTAGCCGGCCGGGTTATTGTTAGAACAGGAACAGCGGGCTGAAGACGCTGAATCATATCACCTTCAGTAATATAGTCAAAAGATTTTATAATCCTGCCGCCTGCATCCCTCCCCTGAATCCTGTAAATCTCAAGTACTCCAATGGGAACAGAAAGCATTCCGTATTGTTTACCTGTTTCAGTATTGATAAGGGCCTTCGGTTTTCTGATGATCGCAAATTTGTCGCCGACTGCTGCTTTTTCTTTTTTATTAAACAAAATATTAACAGTATCACCTGCTGCAAAAACATTTCTGTCATCCTGGGACAAGCTGACGGCGCCTGCACTGCTCACTTTATCTGCAATATAACCGCCCATAAAAACCGTTTCCTCCCCGATTATTGGGACCGGCGTTTGTTTAACAGAAACTTTTCCTGTTTCTCCGGAGGCAGAAGAAGGTTTTAAAGAAGTATACGGAGAAGCCGAGCGGATACTCTCAGGTACGTCAATCTCTTCCGGTAACGGCGGTTCAGGGATCAGAGTAGACGCTTCCGAAGGTTTAACCCCTTCTTCAGGATTTTCCTGCTGCCCTGCATCAGATGCGGATGGCTGTTGACCGGCGGCCTCTGTTTTAGATAATGCCTCAACGCCGGGTATAATCAGTTTATCTCCTGGAAAGATCAGGTCAGGATTTTTTATATATTTATTTTTTCCCCAAAGGGCAGACCAGAGAAAAGGATTCCTGAGGTATTCTCCTGAAATATCCCATAATGTATCACCCTTCTTGATTGTATATGATGTTTCATTGTCTGCTGATAAAGCCTCTTCTCCGGAAACATTCGGGGGGATACTAAACAATAAAGCAGACAATATTATTAAAGACAGAACAATTGAAATATTTCTAATTTTCATAGAGGTAACAAGATCCTTCCACTCATTTATTACGGAGAGACAATAAATAAAACAGGAAATAACTTTACGGTAATCTGTTAAGCCTGCTTCTGTGTTTTACGGCGTTTTGGGATAGCCTCATAAATACCGAGCTTTTTCATCTTATACTTTAGAGTGCTTAGAGGAATACCCAGGTCCATTGCTGTCTTCTTCCTGCTCCAGTTCTGATGCTCCATAGTTGACATAATAAAGTCCTTCTCAAAGGAGTTTACTGCCTGATTTAATTTACTATTTTCACTTTGCATATTTAGTCCCCTAGTTTAAATAGTTTAAATAGTTTAAAAACATTATTAATCTAACGCTAAATTTAATTATTTTAATCAGCTTAAAAATTCTTATTAGTCAGGAATGAAGTTCTTTGATGGTATGCAGTGTAATTTGTTAGTTAAGATATTACACAAATTAAAATAAAAATCAAGAGACAATATTTTTTACCTATTACCTTTTACCTATTACCTGTTCTTGACATTACCTGTTGTTAAAGTGTATTTTAAGGCACAATTCAGGCAGGAAAGGAAAGTTAAAATGAACCGCAGACATACAATCACAATTATCAGTTTATTATTTCTGTTTATATCAGTTACCCTCTTCACAGGTTGTTCTAAAAAAGAAGATACCATTAAGATTGGTGTTGCCGGCCCGATGACAGGGGATCAGAGCAAGATGGGCTTGGATATGAAGAACGGTGCTGATATGGCTGTAAAGGAGTGGAATCAGAAAGGCGGAGTTCTTGGAAAAAAGATTACACTCCTTGTTGAGGACGACCAGCATGACCCTAAGCAGGCTGTTTCTGTTGCAAATAAACTCGTGAACGCAGGTGCAGCCGGTATAATCGGACATTTCAACAGCAGTACATCAATCCCTGCATCAGCAGTTTACAACAAGTCAAAGATACCAATGATTACACCTGCCTCAACCAACCCGCAGTTAACAGAACAGGGCTTCCCGAATGTCTTTCGCGTCTGCGGCAGGGATGACCAACAGGGGCTTGTTGCTGCAACGTTTGTGGCCTCTGTTTTGAAATTAAAGAATGTGGCAGTAATTCATGATAAAACTACTTATGGGCAAGGTCTGGCTGATGAATTTGTGAAAGCACTTGGAAACAGGGTTGAGGTTGTTTATTATAATGGAGTAATTCAGGGTGACAAAGATTTCAGGGCAGTGCTTACCTCCATGAAGGAAAAGAAGCCTCAACTGCTCTATTTTGGCGGGATATATCCGGACGGAGGACTTCTGATAAAACAGGCCCGTGAGCTTGGCCTCAACATACCTTTTATGAGCGGAGACGGTGTGATAGACCGGAAGTTTGTTGAGATTGCCGGACCTGCATCTGAAGGAAGCTATCTGACATTCAGCCCTGACCCTGAGCATGTCCCTACTGCAAAAGACTTTCTGAAAAATTACAAATCCGGTTATGGAGAACCAGGCCCCTACTCTATTTATGCTTATGATGCAACTAACGTAATGCTCAATGCAATAGAGTCCGCTAAGAACACAGACGGGACGACTATCAGCAAAGCTATTCACAGCATGAAGCACACAGGTGCATTAGGCGAACTTCAATGGAATGAAAAAGGTGACATAATCCGTTCCCCCTATGTTGTATGGATAACAAAAGACGGCAAATTCATAGAACACTGGAAACCGTAAGCAGTTCATCCGAAAATAACCCCCCCATGCCCCCCCTTGAACAAAGGGGGGGATTGCCGTTGGCCATTGAGCACCAAAGGAACTTTCCCCCCCTTAACAAGGGGGGGCTTGGGGGGGTGGTTTTCATCCTCCTTTGTGAAACCT